>CANREE010000006.1 GCA_947629545.1 uncultured Lachnospiraceae bacterium
CACGCCGTCAGGCTGATATTCGCGGAAATCTTTCAGGGTTCTGCATACTGTTCAGTCTTCAATTGTCAAGGTCCGTGCGCTGCTGACTTCCGCCGCAACTTCCCCAGGATATCACATCCATTCGGCTTTGTCAACAACTTTTTTAATTCAATACCGCCGTTTTGAGGCGGTGGAACTATAATATACCATCTTTGTCCAGGAAATGTCAAGGGATTTGTATTATTTTCCTGAACAATTTTTCGCCTCCCGAGAGCACAGCCAAACACTATACAATATGTATAATCATGTTACTTTGTGCCGGATATCAGACAGAGCATCCATGCAATCAGGAGATGATCCCCCTGACAATTCCGAGCACCAGCCTCGAGATCGGATTATAATGGTAGAGAAATGATAACCAGGGGCTGGCTGCGATCTGATCGAGAACCGCCGTGGCCCATGTCGTCGTCGAAAACGCAGCAACCAATAAAGCCGCCAGCCACAGGAAGAACAGACCCTGCAAACCGCCCAAAAAAGCCCCCGCCAGCTGATTCATCCCGGAAAGCACCGGGAGTCTGGCTACCAGATCAAGGGCACCGGCCAGAATCTTCAACGATACATAAATCAAGATAAACAATACCACAAATCCAACGAAATTGACAATGACATTAGAAAGATAATTGCCAACATATCCGGCGAATGCATCTACGCCGAATATTTCATAGATATCATCTTTATTATTCTCAAGCAGAAGTTCTTTCCATTCATCCGGCAGCTGCATTTCCTCAATAAACTTCTGTTGAGCCTCCGGCAGCTGTGCGTCTGAACCCTCCTCATACCTGTGAATCCCGAAAGTATCGCTGACACTGTCTGCGATCCAGGCCTGAACCGGCGTTTTCTCGCGGATAAACCTGCCCACATACGGCAGTGCAAAATGAACGGCTGTCAAGGTAAGAACCAACGCCAGCATGGAAACCGCCAACCGAATAAGCCCCCGGTAATGACCGTAAAGCACCATACCCAGCAAATAAGCGCCCACAATAACCTGCAGCCAGTTTGCTCTAAAAAATACCATATCCGCTCCAAATCCATTTCTTCTCTGAAATTTGTTACTGAGACCTATTTCCCCATCAGTAAGACAGTATGAATTTTCTGATCGCGGCAGCTACCCCGGCGTCGTTATTGCTCTCCGTTACATAATCCGCAACTGCCTTCAGTCCCTCTTCCCCGTTCTTCATGGCAATCCCGATACCTGCTGTTTCGATCATCGAGTAGTCATTTCCGCCATCGCCGAACGCCGCGATTTCGCGGAGATTAATATCAAGAATTGCCGCCAGCCGCCTGAGAGCCGCTCCCTTGGACGCATCCGCGCTATTGATCTCCAGATTATTCACGATAGACGATGTCACCAGAATGCCTGAAAACTGCTTCAGCGTTTCCTTCATTCGCTCCCGTTCCGCCATATCAGCAAAATACATATTGATCTTATTAATTTCCGTTCCCGGACGGCTGATATATTCCAGAACGCTCGGTATCCTTTCGCGGGTCTGACGCAGCATCTTTGCGGTCGCTGAAGAAATATGAAACCGCTCCAGGTGATCGTAATATCGCGGTTCAGAAATTCCTCTGCCGTCCGCATATGCATCGCACATGACGCCCGGCTGCCGCTGCGCCAGTTTCACAATTGCCAGAGCGGTTTCTTTGTCCAGAAGCTGACGATCCAGCAAACGGCTTTCCCGCAGATCCTCAATCGCGCCGCCGTTGATCGTAATCGCGTAATGAACGCCGATATCCAAAATCTCCGGTGGGATTCCCGCAGAAAGACGGCCCGTACAGGGCACGATCAGAATCCCTCTCTCCACACAGGCAGCTAACGCTTGACGGTTCGCTTCCGGCAGACGTTTCTCATCGTCCAAAACCGTCCCGTCCAGGTCAAATGCCACCATTCGGATTCCCGCGTTCATTATTTGAAATGTTCCTCCCGGAGAATGAGAAGCCCTTCCTTATCATATTTGGCAGAAAACACGCCTGTGATCAATCGGCCGAGAGACGGTTTCTCCGCTTTGTCAGCCGCTTCCTCGATCATGGCCTCCGCATTCTCTTTTGTCAGCGGAATACCGTCCTCCTCCATCAGCTCTACGCGCTCATAAAGAGCCAGCATGCTTTTTCCGGTAATACTGCAGTCGATCTCCGCCGCATAATCGCATGCATACTGCGCAAACGCCTCCAGATCCATCTCCTGATGGTAATCACTGTCCCTTGCCGGTTCCTCTGCTTCTGCCTGTGCATCATCTTCCTGTGAAACTTCTTCCGCCAAAGCATCGGTCTCTTCCGTCCCGGCAGGACGTTCTTCCTCATCGTCCTTCCGCACGACAGCATCACCAATGACGTCTTGTCCTGCCGCAAGCTCCCCGTCAATGCGCGCGAACCGATCCATCAGTTCCGGATATTTTTGATATAAATCCTCCATCTGCCGCGGGTTATCAAGCAGCGCTACGACCGTATTTCCGTCTTCAGCGGTCATAAGGTCAACAATCTTTTCCAGTTCTTCACCGCTAAGGTCACCAGCTTCGTCCACGATCAGATCCCGCCCGGTCAGCTGATCGGATAACGCATCCATACCGCGGCTGTTTAATCTGCTTCCCTTGATCTTAACCGTCTGGTTATGGCTGTTATTCTGAAGATGATACGCCTTAAGCTTCTCTATCGCTTTCTCAATACCTTTCTCAGGCGTTCGCGTTTCAATCGCCATATATCGGGGAACGGGCGGCATCTCGGCTTCCTCCTCCGTTTCACCCTCTTCTGTCTCTTCCGGCACGTCCGCGTCCGGGGTCTCCGCTTCTTCCTCTTCCATCTGTAAAGCCGGGGGGAGCGCCCTGTTAATATCATATAATTTCTTCGTCTGCTCGTTCAGAATATCTTTATCTTCAACACCATCCTGTGTAATTTTGGACATTTCCCTGGCTAACTGCTCTTCCGCCGCCGCCTGATGAAGATTGGCCACCAGTTCCTCGTCGATTGTCACCCTGCCCGATGAGTGGGAATCCGTCGGCTCCTCATATCCAGCTTCCTCCGTTTCCTGAACATCCTCTTTCGAAATATCATACCCATCCGCATATTCCGGCTCTTCATAGGCCTGCGCTTCATAGTCTTCTGATTCATCCGCCGAATCGTAAGCATCCTCTTCGTGATACGGTTCTTCTTCATAGTCCCGATCCGGGAACTGCATCGTGGCGGAAAAATGATCCTCCGACTCCTGATCGTCATCCCCAAACACATCCAGGGCACCATTGGCAAATTCCTGCTCTACCGCCTTATACTGTGCCTCATACTTATCCGGATTCTGCACCAGATCCTGCTGATAGTCAGACAATTCAGCAAACTGTGCCTTAAGGGCCAGCGCCTTATCCACATATTTTCCAAATGCGAACATCAGCGCGATCTTATCGCACATCTGCACGCATCGTTCCCTCTCTCCAACAGCAGCGTATAGTTCCGCCAATTCATACATCCAGCGTTCATCCAATTCTGTGGCGACATAATTCTGCAGTGCGGAGACAAGCTGTCTGCCGGAAACCCCCTTCGCCTTCAGGATCAGATACTTGAGCAGATGTTGTCTGGGATCTCCCGGTGCGGCTTCATTGAACTCCCTGTAATACTCCTCCGCCTCACGGATATTGCCCTCACGAAGGGCCAGTTCCGCCAGTTTGAACAGAAGCCGCTTGCTTACGGGCGCCCGTTCATAGGCCTGCATCAGAATCTCCTTAGCCTCCTGATACTCGCCGTTCTTCTCATATACCTGAGAAATCATCGCAAGGAGATTCGTATTGCGCACACGTCTCCAGTCAATGGTGTCCGCGATCTTCATCGAAGTCGTGAAATCTCCCTTTGTCACCAGTTTCTTGATCTGTTCAACTTTAATGTTAAACTCATATTTGTCCATGGTATCCCTTCCTGTCCTTCTGCGCTGCAGCCTCGCACCCCGGCTCTTCGCATCATGACCCAATATATTCGCTGCGGTTAAAGTTCAACCCGCCCTTCCAGCGCCCGGAGCAGAGTCACCTCATCAATGTTCTCCAAGTCTCCGCCCACCGGAACGCCGCTTGCGATGCGGCTGACTTTGATTCCTGTAGGTTTTATCAGCTTGCTGATGTACATCGCCGTAGTTTCTCCCTCCAGACTGGAATTCGTAGCGATGATTACCTCATTCACATCTCCCTGAAGACGCTGCATCAGTTCCTTCAGCTTTATATCTCCGGGACCGATCCCAAGCATCGGGGAAATCGCCCCGTGAAGCACATGATAAACCCCTTCGTACCGCCCGGTCTTCTCATAAGCGACATAATCCCTGGGTGTCTCCACCACCATAATCGTCCTATGATCCCGGGCAGCATTTTGACAAACCGGGCAAAGTTCCTGATCCGTAAGCGTGCAGCATTCTTTACAATAACGGATATTCCTGCGCGCCTCCGTCATGGAGGCTGCCAAACGTTCCACCTGTTCCTCAGACATATTGATAATGTGAAACGCAAGCCGCTGCGCCGATTTGGCTCCAATGCCGGGAAGCCCGGATAATTCTTCTATCAATCTCGTGATCTGACCGCTGTAATATTCCATATGCTAGAAGGGAAGGCCTCCGCCCATACCGCCGAGTCCGCCCGTAAATTTGGACATGACGCTTGCGGAATCCTCTTCCATCTGACGGAACGCCTCGTTTACCGCAGCCATGACCAGGTCTTCAAGCATTTCCACATCGTCCGGATCCACTGCCTCCGGAGAAATCTTCACCGCAGTGACTTCTTTCCTGCCGGATACGGTGACGCTGACAGCTCCTCCGCCGGCTGACGCCGTATACTCCTTACTCTCCAGTTCTTTCGTCGTTTCTTCCATCTGACGCTGCATACGCTGGGCCTGTTTCATCAGATTACTCATGTTCCCCGGCATACCGCCCGGGAAGCCGCCACGCTTCGCCATGATTCTGTTCCCTCCTGCTTTCCTGTCTATGTTCTGAATCTTACGCTTATCTATCTGTTATGTCCGCCGGCGTCCATCACCGCCGACACGGCCGGTATTCTTCCGGCCGCCCCCGGACTATTCGTCTTCCACAGTAACTTCCATATGAATATGTTCTTCAATATCCTCATCTGTCACATAACGCGTATCTGTGCGTTCACCACTCCCCAGCAGTCTGGCCTTAAAATAAATATCCTTGCCGTAAACTGTCCGAACATACTCCTCCAACTGCCCCATGACCATAGGTCTGCTGCCATTTGCAAAGCTGTTCTCACTGGTAAACGCGACTGTCAGACAGCCGTCGCCGCCCGGTTCCACAACCGTATCGCGGAAATAGGAACGCGCGCCGCCGCCAAGTCCGCGGACAATCTTCCCCCATTCGTTACGAACCAGCTGCAGATCCTCCATTTGGGCTTTTGGCAATGTAACTTCACGCGGCGGAGTAAACTGCTGATCAGGCTGTGCATACGTATCGGAAGGGCCGCCCGGCATACTGACGCTGCCGGATACGTTCACGGGGACGCCTTCCTCCAGCACCTCTTCGATCTTATTCAGCCGCTCAATGACGGAATCGTAGCTATGCTCCATCTGCGGTTTTGTCAACCTGATAAACGCCAGTTCCACCAGCACACGCTTCTGGGATGCATAGCGGATCTGGTTGGACAGATCGGAAAAAACACGGATGTAACGCATCAGCGTCTCTCCGTCTGTCATTCCTGCATCTTCTTTCAGAAGCCGCAGGTTCTCCGAGGACATATCCACAATGCCTTCCGCATCCTCCGCCGTCTGCGCCAGCAAAAGATTACGCATATACCAGATAAAATCCGTTACAAACTGGGACAGCTCCCGTCCCTGAATCACCAGTTCCTCCAGCTGGCGGATACAGTCCGCCGTCCGATTCGCGACCACAGCACGGAACATCGAACTGAAAATGGCGGTATCCACCGCGCCCAGCACATCCAGCACATGGTCATAGGTCAACCGCTCCCCATAATGGAAAGCGACGCACTGGTCCAGAAGGCTTAACGCGTCACGCATGGAACCGTCGGCTGCTCTGGCAATATAAGAAAGCGCCTTTTCCTCTGCATCGATCTTCTCCGCTGCGGACAGCTGTGCGAGCCGGTCCGTGATCGTTGCAACAGAAATGCGTTTGAAATCATATCTCTGGCAGCGGGAAAGCACCGTGATCGGAATCCGATTCACTTCCGTAGTTGCCAAAATAAAAATCACATAGGAAGGCGGCTCCTCCAACGTCTTAAGCAAAGCGTTGAAGGCGCCCGTTGAAAGCATATGGACTTCGTCAATGATATAGACCCGGTAACGTCCTTCCGTCGGCGGATACTGTACCTGCTCCCGGATCTCACGGATATTATCGACGCCGTTATTGGACGCGGCGTCGATCTCCACAACATTCAGCGATGCGCCCGCCGCGATATTCTTACAGGTCTGACACTCGCCGCAGGGACTTCCGTCCGCCGGATGCTCACAGTTGACCGCTTTCGCAAAGATCTTGGCAATCGTGGTCTTGCCGGTGCCGCGGGTGCCGCAGAACAGATACGCGTGTCCGATGCGCTGGGACAATATTTGATTTTTCAAAGTTGTCACAATATGGTCCTGCCCCTTTACATCCCCGAAAGAGGCCGGACGCCATTTGCGGTACAGCGCCATATAGGACATGAATCCGAATCTCCTGTCATCAGACATCCGTGCCGGCTGCTCCCGCGGGAACAGCACACGCACGGACACCTGTTATTCTGCGAAATGATGCTTATTTCATCTTCTCATCGCCGAAGCAGATACCGATCATCTTCGCCTCGCGGATGATGGAGCTCTTCGGATCGACGACTTTCAGCTTCCCGGCTACTTCCTTCAGCGGGATCTTGTCGATGTCATTGTTCTTCACGCAGACCATATAACCGTATTCCTTCTGCTTGATCAGGTAAGCCGCCTCGGCGCCCAGTCTGGTGGAAAGCACACGGTCATAGGGGCAGGGCTCGCCGCCGCGCTGCATATGGCCCGGTACCGTCACACGGATCTCCTGGCCGGTCAGTTCGGCGATCTTCGCGCCGATCTCATACGCGACCGACGGATAGACCGGACCCTTAGCCTGCTTCTCTTTCAGTTCCTTCTTGGTCAGCTTGGCGTCTTCCTTGGAAATGGCGCCTTCCGCCACTGCCAGGATCGAGAAACGCTTGCCCTGACGGTTGCGCTCCTTCAGAGCGTCTACAACAATATTAATATCATAAGGGATCTCAGGAAGCAGGATGATATCCGCACCGCCGGCGATGCCCGCATGCAGCGTCGGCCAGCCTACCTTATGGCCCATGATCTCCACGATGAATACGCGGCCATGGGAGGAAGCCGTGGTATGAATGCTGTCGATGGCGTTGGTCGCCACGTTCACGGCGCTCTGGAAGCCGAAGGTCATCTCGGTGCCCCACAGATCGTTATCAATGGTCTTGGGAAGGGCGATGATATTCAGGCCCTCTTCGCGAAGAAGGTTCGCCGTCTTCTGGCTGCCGTTTCCGCCCAAAACCACCAGACACTCCAGACGAAGCTTGCGGTAGGTCTGCTTCATGGATTCGACCTTGTCCAGACCGTTCTCATCCGGCTCCCGCATCAGCTTAAACGGCTGGCGGGAGGTGCCCAGCATCGTGCCGCCCTGGGTAAGAATACCGGAGAAATCCCGCGGTTTCAGAATTCGGTAGTCCGTGTAGATCAGGCCCCTGTAGCCGTCTTCAAAACCGATGATCTCCACTTCGTTGTCGTACAGGTTGTACAGTGCCTTCGCCACGCCGCGCATAGTCGCGTTCAGCGCCTGGCAGTCGCCGCCGCTGGTGAGCATTCCAACTCTAATCATGTCCTTAAATCCCCTTTCTGTAATAGGATAGAGCTACTACGTCGTTACAGTAACCCCATTGTGTTATTATAATACAAAGGTCGGGATGGGACAAGGGGAAAATCGAGAAATTATAAATTTATGGAACAACTGATCTTCTTGCGCGTATCTCCGGCCCCGCAAGAAACTTCGAAATAGATATCCGTGCGTCTCACTTTGAACAGCTGCCACAGACGTTACCTGCGCAGTTAGCTCGGTCCAGGCTGCCTCGCGGCACACAGGGGAATCCGCTTAGTGCTGCTGCATTCCTGCCCTGACACGGTTCACGAAGCCCTGTTGCGCAAGACCCGGACGTCAACACCACTTACGCAGGGCAGCTCTACAACAGACTGCCCGGGGTGAGACATCACCCCTGCTAGAGCGGATTGCAGGTACAGGGCACCGCTATCTCCCCGGCTGCACGGAAAGGTTATGACTTCATCAGGCCGCCGGCACATCGCCGGCAAGAAACAGTATAGCGGGTTCGAAAAGATTTGTCAAGGCGGAAGACACAGGAAATGGATCCGGACGCCGCAGAGCGGCCTGTACGGCAGAATGAATTGACAAGTACGGAAAGTATCCGTAAAATATGTATTATAAACCACTACAGCGATACGCCGGAAGCGTCATTCTACAGCGGCGTTTCCGAATATGCTCCGTCGTAGACACATACCCACATAAGGAGACCCGTCATGACCACGCCCCCACAGGAGAAATACATGAAAGCCGCCATACGGGAGGCCCAAAAAGCACAGGCACTGGGCGAGGTGCCCATCGGCTGCGTTATCGAATACGAAGGAAAGATCATCGGCCGCGGCTACAACCGCCGCATGACCGACCATACGGTTCTGGCCCACGCCGAGATCGCCGCCATACGGAAGGCCTGCCGAAATATGGGAGACTGGCGTCTGGAGGGCTGCACGATGTACGTGACGCTGGAGCCCTGCCCCATGTGCGCCGGGGCTATCGTGCAGGCCCGGATTCCGCGAGTCGTCATGGGCTGCATGAATCCGAAAGCCGGCTGCGCCGGCTCGGTGCTGGACCTGCTGCATGAACCGGGGTTCAACCATCAGGCGGAAACGGAAACCGGCATGCTGGGCGAAGAATGCTCACAGATGCTGACGTCATTTTTCAAGGCCCTCAGATCCGCGAAAAACGCGGCCAAAAACATCTAAATCCCGGCATACCGGCAGCTGCGCATTCCATCTCCGCGGCCGCCGGACGCCTTATCAAAACTCCTTCCACGTATTACGCGCCAACAGTACCAAAAGCGGGAACAATTCCAGGCGTCCCGCCAGCATATCGAAGATCATCACCAACAGCGATCTGGCCGAATACACAGAATAATTCGTCGAAGGTCCCACTAACGACAGTCCCGGTCCAATGTTATTGAGCGTAGCCGCCACAGCCGTAAAATTTGTCACCGCATCCAGATTATCAATGGACAGAAGCAGCACGGAAACAGAAAATACCGCAAAATAAGCGGCAAAGAACACATTGGTCGCCCGTACCACTTCGTGATCCACGCTCTTGCCATCCATCCGCACCTTCATCACCCCGTCCGGATGCACATACGTCCATATTTCTTTCCGAACCGTTTTAAACAGGATAACGATGCGTGAAACCTTAATGCCGCCGCCGGTGCTGCCTGAACAGGCTCCGATGAACATGATCATCACCAGCACCGTCCGCGACATTTCCGGCCACAGATCGAAATCAACCGTTGAATAACCGGTAGTCGTGATGATGGACGCCACCTGGAACGCCGCCTGCTGAAACGCCTTCGCCAGACTGTCGAACAGGCCGTAATTCCATACATTGAACGTGACAATCAGGACCGCCGCCAGAATGATGCCCAGATACGCACGGACCTCTTCCATCTTAAACGCCGCCGCGGCCCTATGGAACAGAATGAAGAAATACGCATTAAAATTAACCCCAAACAGGATCATGAAAATGGTGATGACCACCTGATTGTAAACCGAATAGCCGGCAATGCTGTCGTTGCGCACGCCAAAACCTCCGGTACCCGCGGTGCCGAAAGACAGCGTCAGCGCGTCAAAAAGCGGCATCCGCCCCAACAGAAGCAGGCACACCTCGATCACCGTCATGCCGATATAGATAAGATAAAGAATCTTTGCCGTCGCCTGAACCTTCGGCACCAGACGGCTCACCGACGGTCCCGGGCTCTCCGCCTTCATCAGGCTCATATGGAAGCCGCCGCTCATCGGCAGAAGCGTCAGCAGAAACACCAGTACGCCCATGCCGCCGATCCAGTGGGTGAAGCTGCGCCAGAACAGAATACTCTTCGGAAGCGGCTCTACCGCCGCCAGAATGCTGGCCCCGGTAGTCGTAAACCCCGACACCGCCTCAAACAGCGCCTGAACGGGATCCGGGATCGCTCCGCTAAGGACAAACGGCACCGCGCCCATCACGCTGATCGCCAGCCAGCTCAGCGCTACCGCCACAAACCCCTCGCGAGCGAAGAACACTCTGTTGTCCGGACGCTTCCCGCGCAGAAGCAGTCCCAAAGCGACGCAGGCCAACACAGATACCGCCAACGCCCAAAGCGCCGATTCCCCATAGATCACCGCCACGATACAGGACGGAAGCATCAGCGCTCCTTCCAGAATCAGGGTCATGCCTACAATATATCGGATAATCGAACCATTCATAACACGTACCTATCTTGCCAGAATATCATTGATGTCCTGAAGCCCTTTCTGCGTCGTAACGATAATGACCGTATCCCCCGGCCGGATACTGTCCTGGCCCTTGGGAATGATCACATTGCCATTGTGGTTGATGCTGCAGACCAGAAGATCCTTCTTAAGCCTGCGGCTTAACTGCGCCAGGGTCATATTGGCCACCAGACTGTCCGGCTTCACAGAGAATTCCAGCGCTTCGGCCCGGTTATCCAAAATATGGCAGAGCGTCTGCACGCTGCCGCCTACTGCATTCTGCTGGGCACGCACATACTGAAGGATATTGTCGGCGGTTATATACTTGGGATATACGACGCTGCCGATATCCAGTTTCTGAATAATGCTGTCAAACGCCAGCCGGTTCACTTTCGTCACCAGCTTGGCTTTCGTCCGATCCTTTGCAAACTGGGCCAGAAAAATATTTTCCTCGTCAATAGGCGTCAGGGACACGATCGCCTGGGCAGACAGAAAGCCGGACTGCAGAAGTATCTTCCGGTCAGAACCGTCGCCGTTGATAATGGATACATCCGGCAACGCCTCGCACAACATCTCGCAGCGGCTCCGATCCCGTTCCACAATACGCACATTGATCTTTGACTCGCTCAGCTGCTGCGCCAGATAGTAGCCCAGCGTGCCTCCTCCCACGATCAGAGCGTTCTTTACCGGACGGGTCGAAAGCCCCAGGTCCCGGAAGAACCGCTGACAATCCTCATGGGCTGCCACAATGGATATCAGGTCATTGTCCTGCAGGACAAAATCGCCTCGCGGGATCGCGATCATCTCATCCCGTTCCACGGCGCAGATCAGCACCTTAGGCAAACGGTCCGCCAGCTTATACATGGGCTGTCCGCTCATACCAAACTCCGATAAAAGCTTAAACTTGACGATCTGCACGCTGCCTCCGGCAAATGTGTCGATCTGGATTGCCGACGGAAACCTGAGAAGCATCGCAATCTCCTGAGCCGTTGTGTATTCAGGATTAATGATCATGGAAATGCCCATACTCTCCTTGATGAAGCTGATATCCTTCTGATAAACAGGATTGCGCACGCGGGCAATCGTGCGGCACTGGCTGACCTTACGGGCCACCAGACAGCACAGGAGATTCAGTTCATCGGAGCCGGTGACGGCAATCAGCACATCCGCCACATCGACGCCGGCCTCCTCCAGAACGCCAATGCTGGCGCCATTGCCGGCGACGCAGATCGCGTCCACCTCTTCATTGAACTCTGCGAGCTTGCGGGCCTGGGTATCTACGATAACAATGTCATGATTCTCTTCGCTCAGCTGCTGAGCCAGAGCGCGGCCCACCTTACCACAGCCGATGATAATGATTCTCATAAAATACAGAAACCTCCGTAATTCACAATACGCTGGCATATTCCGAACGATACGCAGCCGGAGCCGCACGGCTTCCGGGCAGACGCACAGTTTGCGCCGCGCAGATGGGTGGCATACTGCACAATACACACGCGAACAGTATAGCACCAATTGTCAAATTTCTCAACACCAAAATCCCATTCTGCTTGAAAGTATGGCATTTATGCGGTAAGATGAATATATTGCGGCGTTTGCAGAGTCATATGAAGCTTCAGCGCGATGATAACATGAAAAGGATGAGAGCGAAGATGAAAATATGCGGACTACAGAAAACAACCCTGTTGGATTATCCGGGCAAGGTGGCGGCCACCGTATTTCTGGGCGGCTGCAACTTCCGCTGCCCATTCTGCCATAATACGGATCTGCTCACCGGCAACGCGCCGGAACTTATGACAACAGAAGAACTGCTGACATTTCTGAAGCGCCGTCAGGGGATTCTGGAAGGCGTATGTATTACCGGCGGCGAGCCTACGCTATGGCCGGAAGAAGCGGCAGATCTGATGGAACGAATCAAAGAAATGGGGTACCGGGTGAAACTGGATACCAACGGCTACCGGCCGCAGGTCCTTAAAGACCTTTGCAGCCACGGCGTCGTGGATTATGTGGCCATGGATATCAAGGCCGGGAGATGGCATTACGCAGAGGTATGCGGGATCGGCGGACCGAGCCGCGAACTGCCCGGCAGTTTTCTTCTCTCCGCCATTGAAGAAAGCGCCGCCTGGCTGATGGAAGGCCATGTCTCTTATGAATTCCGCACCACAACAGTAAAAGGAATCCACGACGCGAAAGACTTCACAGATATCGCTGCCTGGATCGGCGGCTGCGAGCGGTATTTCATCCAGGGCTTTGTGGATTCCGGCAACGTGCTGAAAAGCGGTTTTTCAGCCTACAAACGGGCAGAGTTGGACGAATTCCTGAACATCGTTAAAACAACCGTTCCGAACGCGGAAATCCGCGGCGTGGATTATTAACCCGCGTTCTCTTCCGGCAGCCGGATATCCGTATACCAGTATCCAAAACGCCCGTCGCCTGCGGGCTGCATTTTGGATAGTACGAAATTCGGGAAGCCGAACATGGAGGCCATATATTTCTCATTGCTGTAATAATGTCCGGGAACGCCGAGCAGGAAGCGGACGTTTCCTCCAGGCGCTGCCAGCCGCGCCAGAATCAGGTAACGATGACTGTAATATCCGTGAAGCAGGAAACTGTTATTGCCATAGCTCCAGATCTCCCGCGGAAGCAGTCCGATATCCTGAGGTTTGATCAGAAGAATCTCACATCCGCCCTGATAATCAAAAGCCTGAATCTTCGGATAATGTCTTCGGAAATGCGTCCATAAATGTCCGGCCGTCTCCCTGTCCGGCTCGGCCGCCTGTGCAGGAATCGGGATCTCCGCGGCCGGCTGCTGCATATCCGGAACCGGTTTCTGCGTGTCCGGAACCGGCTGCTGCGTGTCTGAAAGCTGTTGCTGCGTGTCTGAGACCGGCTGCTGCGTATCTGAGATCGGCTGCTGCATGCCTGAAAGCTGTTGCTGTGTGTCTGAGACCGGCTGCTGTATATCTCTGGCCGGCTGCTGTGAAATCTCCTGCTGTCTGCGAACTTCTCTTCCCAGATTCTCCGCCAGCTCCTGTTCACGGATCTCCCGTTCAATGCTCTCAGCTACCGACTCCCGCGGCGCTGCGTCAATCACCTCAAGGCTTTTCTCCGTGATCACCGATGCCGGCATGTGTTCCATCTCCCTTGCTTCGGCGTTTGCAGACGTCGCCTCTTCCAGTTCTAACGCCGCCGCATGCGCAACTGCATCTTCCCAGATCGTTGTATAACAGCGCCACGTATCGTCCACGCTGTGGATCGTCAGACCATAACAGACATCCATTCCTTTCCCGGAACCGTTCACATTGTCAAAGAGGACGACCGTGCGGAACTCCCCGCTTCCGCCTCTCAGAAATATTTTTCCAAGCATGATCTCGCTGTCCCCAGTCAGAAGATATACGCCTGTATCCTGACTGCCAACATAGATCTTTCGCACGCTTACCTGAATCTTGCACTGGCCGCCTCGGGCTTCCAGCTTGGCAAATCCGATATTACGGCCTTTCACACCGCCCTCGTATGCATATATGTAAGAAATCAATCTCCGATAATCTGACATCGTTTTGCTCCTCCATACCCCGTCTGCCGACGGGCCGGCCATTGTTATTCTGCATCACTATAATTTATGAAAAAACGGTTGCAAACATTCCGGAAAAACAGTACAATAGACAAAGTATATGAAGAAATAAAGTTCCGCACCACACGGAGGTATCCCACATGAAGATTTATCGCACATCCAACTACCTTGAAATGAGCCGCACTGCCGCTATGATCCTCGCCGCGCAGATCCAGTTAAAACCAGATTGTGTGCTTGGTCTGGCAACCGGTTCTACGCCCATAGGAACTTATGAAGAGCTGGTTCGCCTGCACCGTCTGGGTTATCTGGACTTCTCCGGCGTCCGCTCGGCAAATCTTGATGAATACCGGGGGCTCGACCGAGAAAATGAGCAGAGTTATTACTATTTCATGCAGCACCATCTGTTCCGCCATATCAATATCAGCCCTGAGAATACGTTCATTCCCGACGGCTCCCAACAGGATCCGGACAAAGAATGCGCCCGCTATGAGCAGACGCTTAAGCAGCTGGGCGGTGTGGATCTGCAGATTCTCGGACTTGGCCATAACGGCCATATCGGTTTTAACGAACCGGCGGATACCTTCCCGAAAGCTACCCACTGCGTCAGTCTGACGCGCAGCACGATTGAAGCCAACCGACGGTTCTTCGAGAAAGAAGAAGATGTGCCCCGTCAGGCCTACACAATGGGTATCGGCACCATCCTGCAGGCCAAAAAGATTCTTCTGTTAGTCAGTGGAAGCGATAAAGCAGACATCCTGAAGGAAGTAATCACGGGGCCGGTAACGCCACAGGTTCCTGCCTCCATTCTCCAGTTCCATCCGGACGTGACGGTGATCGCAGATGAGGCGGCACTTGCGCGGCTCGACGCATGACGCAGATCCCTGCACCGCCTGATATCCCGGCCACGCGGCCCCAAACCGCGTGGCCGATATTTAATGCACATGTTTACGGGCAATGCCGCCGACTGAAGGGCAGGCGCATTTTCCCGTCATTTCTCCTCTGTCGACGGCGTCATCAGCAGCCGGTAGATCTCCCGCCGGCTTACGCCCCGATCTTTAGCCACGCTGCGCATGGCTTCCTTACGGGGTATCCCCTGCGCTTCGTAGAGCGCCATATGCTCTTCAATACTTAACTCTTCCCAGACGCGGGTCTGCTCTTCTTTCAGCGATTCCACGCTTCGTCCTTCCACGACGATCACGCATTCGCCCCGCGGCTCTTCTGCGGCAAAACGGGCCAGCGCCCCATCGATGGTAGTCTCCCAGACCTCCTCATGTTTCTTGGTCAATTCCCGGCACAGAGTCATGGTACGGCTGCCGCCCAGAACTTCCTTTAGATCCGTAAGGGCCGCTGTCAGGTGATGGGGAGCCTCGTAGAAGATCATGGTGCGGGTCTCTTTCTTCAGTTCCTCCAGAATCCGCTGTCGCTCCCTTTTTTCCGATGGAAGAAACGCCTCAAAGCAAAAACGCCGGGTAGAAAGACCCGACAGCGTAAGCGCGGTAACGCAGGCGGACGGCCCCGGCAGAGACGTAACCGGGACGCCGGCCTCTCGGCACTGACGAATCAGTTCCTCACCGGGATCAGAAACTGCCGGCGTACCGGCGTCGGTAATCAGGGCAATATTTCTCCCGTTCAGCATCTGCCGCACAAGCTCGCGGGCTTTCTCGAATTTATTATATTCATGATAACTGGTCATCGGCGTATGGATATCATAATGATTCAGCAGCTTGATGCTGTGACGGGTATCCTCGGCCGCGATCAGATCCGCTGTTTTCAGTACATTTAGTACCCGGATCGTGATGTCCTCCAGATTGCCGATCGGGGTAGCGCAAACATAGAGGGTGCCGGACGCAGCCGTAACGCCGGATTCCGCAGTTCCCCGTTCAGAGGCCCGGCCTTCCGGTACACTTGATTCCGCTTGATAATTTCTGGACATAACGTAAAACTTCCTTTACTCTTAATTCTGCCTGCCGCCCTAATATCCGTATATCTCACGGATCTCATCGCTGTAAATACCCGGCTCCTTAAATACAATAATAGGCGCTTCCAACTTCATCAGCGGCCGGCCGCCGCGGACAGCCTCGATCAGCACAAGATTAGCGTCACGGTCGGCGTAAGGGTGAACCGTCTTCATCCGCTTGGGCTCCAATCCATAAGCACGCAGGGTCACCATCAGTTCCGGCAGACGTCGAGGACGGTGAACAAGATAAAATCGACCGCCGGGTTTTAGAAGACGGGCCGTCTCACGGGCCACATCATCGAAAGAGCACAGAATCTCATGGCGGGCGATGGCTTTCGGCTCTTCCGGGTTCTTAAGACCGGCGCCACCGTCCATATAAGGCGGATTGGACGTGACCACATCGAAAGAGGCCAGACCAAACAGGCGGCTGGCCTCCTTCAAATCTCCCTGTACAATGTCGATCTTCTGCTGCAGGCCGTTGAGGGCCACGCTGCGTGTAGCCATATCAGCCATTTCCGGCTGAATCTCCAGCCCGGTAAAATGCCTTCCCTCCGTCTTCGCTTCCAGCAGGATCGGAATGATCCCGGTACCGGTTCCCAGATCAATGACCCTTTCACCACGCCGCACCTGCGCAAAACCGGACAACAGAACCGCATCCATGCCAAAGCAGAATTTCGATGTGTCCTGAATAATATGGTAACTGTTGCGCTGGAGGCTGTCGACACGCTCGGTATCCCGTATCTTCTCTTCCGAAACGGTTTTATCGACGGTTTTCTTTCGTACAAAGTCCGTCATTACAGTTTTGATTTCCCTTCTGATTTCTCAAGGGCCTCCAGCTTCTTCAATTCCGCATCCTGCACCTGACCCTTGTCCTTCTTGCGGCGCGGTTTAAAACGGAGCTGATCCACCCTGTACTCTTTAATCTCAATCTCGTCCTTATCCACAACGACACGGACCTTCACGGTCTGACGGAGCACATTGACACTATGGACCTCGCCCTTCTCGCCGTCATCCGTCGTCACGACATCCCCGATACCCGGCAGCTTGCTGTTCAAATACTCGTAGGTCTCTTCTTCATTTTTCAGGCAGCACATCAGGCGACCGCAGACGCCGGAAATCTTCGTGGGATTCAGCGACAGATTCTGCTCCTTGGCCATCTTGATGGACACCGGAATGAATTCGGAGAGATAGGTATGGCAGCACAGGGGCCGCCCGCAGATACCCATGCCCCCGACGATCTTCGTCTCGTCACGGACGCCGACCTGACGCAGCTCGATCCGCGTACGGAATACCGACGCCAGATCCTTCACCAGCTCACGGAAATCAATGCGTCCATCGGCCGTGAAATAGAACAGGATTTTATTGTTATCAAACGTATACTCTACATCGATCAGCTTCATCTCCAGACCATGTTTACGGATCTTCTCCTGACAGACCTGAAAGGCGTCCTTTTCCTTTGCCTTATTTTCTGTCTCAATACGGTCGTCATCTTCGGTGGCCATACGGATCACAGCTTTCAGCGGCTGGACCACCTTGCTGTCCTCCACATCGCGGTTACCCAGTACCACATAGCCGTATTCAATACCGCGGGCCGTCTCCACGATAACGTGCTGACCAGCCCTGATCTCTAAATGACCGGGAGAGAAATAATAGACCTTTCCCATATTGCGGAACCTTACACCGATTACTGTCGTCATGCCTCATTCTCCTTCATCACCAGAAGCATCAGCTCCATGGTGAGTTCCTTATTCACATTCGCCTGCAGGCGCACACGCGCTTTCTCGATCGCCTGCAGGATCATTTCAAATCCATCATAACCAATATGGCGGGTCATCTCGCCGATGGCGTCATACTCATCCTTAAAGATCAGAAGATCCATGTCCTTCGTCACCTTATACATCAGAGCGTCACGATACCAGACCTGCATGAAATCCAGACATTCATAAATATCCATATGCTCGTCCTCCCAGCCTTTGATGCGGGCCAGCAGGTCGGTAATATTCATCTCTTTCACGTGCTTGAGGACGTCGATCAGTTCCTCATACATATGTCTGAAATCATCAGATCCAGCAAGACGTATGGCCTTGCCCAGATTCCCGCGGGCAAAAGCAGCACAGAGACGGGCGTCGCTCTCGGGGAGCTTTAGCACATTCTCCAGATATTCCTCGACCACCGAATCCTGAAGGGGCCTGAGCTTCAGCTGTACGCAGCGCGACAGAATCGTAGGGAGAAATGCCTCCGGGTTCGTAGTAAGCAATATGATCACAGCGTAAGATGGCGGCTCCTCAATCGTCTTAAGAAGCGCATTCTGGGCCTGAACCGTCATTTTCTCCGCTTCGTCAATGATATAGATCTTATAATAACTGCTGTAGGGACGGATCATGATCGTGTCAGTCACCTGCTCACGAATGTCGTCAACACCAATGGTAGCCGGTTTTACATGCGTCACATGGATCAGGTCAGGATGATTATCAGACAAAACCTGCTTACAGGCATGACACTCCATACAAGGCTGGCTTCCGCCTTTTTCGCACAGAAGCGTCAGCGCAAATGCATGGGCCAGAGACTTACGGCCCATACCGGCCTCCCCCGCCAGAATGTAGGCATGGGAAATCTTATGCGCCTCGATCGCTTTCTGAAAATGCTGTTTCACGGCATCATGGCCCAGGATGTCATTAAAGCCCGGCATAAAGCGTTCCCCCTCTCCACAGGCAATGCAGTTTCATACAAGACTGCGCCGGCTGTTGACGCGTATTCTGACACACCGCACCCACTGCCGCCTATGTGGACAGTATATCATAATTTGAATTTTGTGTATAGTTTTATTTCGCTGGTATTTTTGCGGCCGCTTTATCGCCTGTTTACCGATCCAGACGGCTGCAGATCATCTCATGGATCTCCTCGATCGATCTTAACTTCTCTTCTCCGTCACAGCATACGATCCGCTCCCAGCCATATTTCTCCACCAGAAGAATACTATTTTCATAAGACCGGCGCAGAAAATCCGGGTTCGCCTCATGGATGTCCTTCTCGGCCCCGTGGGTAATCTTATTGGCCCTCTCCCTGATCAGGCGGGCGGAGACCTGCGGCGGCACATCCAGAAAGAAAACATGCTCAGGCACCGGCAGACCTCCTTTTATGTATTCAAAATCATATTCCCAGTCGAGAAACGCTGTCTTTTCCTCCAATGTATCCAGTTTCGCCGCCTGATGGAGCATATTACTGGTCACATAACGATCACAGATGACGGTATGATCGTCCCCGGACTCATAAAATTCCTTCCATTCCTTCAGGTAGGAGGCGAACCGATCCACCGCATAGAACGCAGACGTCACGTAAGGATTGACTGCAAATGCATCTTCCCCAAACGCACGGTTCAGATACATACGGACCAGCGCCGACGACGCGCTCTCATAGTTCGGGTAGGATACCTTGCGCACCGGCCGGCCCTGTGCCTGAAGAGATTCGAAGAGCAGTCTGGTCTGCGTTTCCTTGCCGCTGCCGTCGCTGCCCTCGATGACGATTACTCTGCCCATATGAAAATATCCTTTCATTCTGAAATAAATCTATGTTCACACCCTTGCTGCACCCGGATATGCGAATCACGGACACAATACCGTTACGCAAGTACACGGATCGCAGACGCGGTATGGTCGGACAGTCCCTGAATCGGAAGCTGCCGCGCTCTGTATTTTTGGATCACGCCGATGACCTCCTTCGTCAGTATCTCTCCCGGTACGACGATCGGCGTTCCGGGCGGATACAGATAGACATATTCCCCGGAAACAGTACCGGCAGCAGATTCGAGAGGAAGTATATTCATTGGGCGCATTTGCGCTTCATGAATGGGAAGAATCGCACGCGTACGCGGCAGGTTCGCGGAATCAGGCGCAGACAGGCTTAGCTCCGATGGTTTTGAACAGGCCGCCAGTTTCCCATCAACCGCAAACAACGCCGTCTCTAACCTGTCAAATCCTTCCCGGCTGTCCATCAGCGTTGTGATAGCCGTCACATAATCCGCGCCGCACATCTCCATCTCCAAATGGTAATCCTGACGAAGAATCTCCGCCAATTCCAGACCGGTCATCCGATTTTCCCGCGGCATTGTTTCCGCACACGCCGCAGACATTCCGCTATTCCTTCTCCGCTGCGCTTTCGGACCCCTCGCAGATAAAACAAGTTTCGAGATATCCAAATCATATACCCCAAAATTCCCGATCACATCCCTGTCCAGAAGCCGAAGACATCGAAGCCTCTCCAGCTGTCCCCTCAGCTCCGCAAGCCGTGCGGCAAAGCGCCGCATCTCATCACGGCCCTCACCTGCCATATATTCAATGCATTTCTCGATTCCGGACATCAGCACATAGGAGGGACTGCTGGTCTGGAATACCTGAAGAAAATATTCCAGACGTCTGATATCGACAAGACTGCCCTGCACATGCAAAAGCGCCGTCTGCGTAAACGCCGGAAGCGTCTTATGCAGGCTTTGGATGACTATATCCGCGCCCAGCTCCAATGCAGAGGCGGGGAACATTTCTCCGAATGGAAAATGAGCCCCGTGCGCCTCATCCACGATCAGCACCGCTCCATACCGATGGCAGATATCAGCAATTCCACGGACATCCGATACGACACCATCATAAGTGGGAGACGTGATAAACACAGCGGCAGGTGCGCCTGTCGAATCTCCCGCACTTATTAACATCGTTTCGATATCCTGCGGCAATAATCCACCTTGCAGCCCAAAATCTTCAATGATCTGTGGATAAATATACCGAATATCCAATTCATTCAACGCTGCCGCATGATACGCGGCTTTGTGGCTGTTGCGGGCCATCCAGATCGGGCCGCCCCGTAGAACCGCAGCGCAGATTGCAGCCAGCACGCCGCAGGTACTCCCATTTACCAGATAATAAGTACGGCCGCTGCCATACACAGACGCTGCCCAATCCATAGATTCACGCAAGACGCCTTCCGCATAATGAAGGTTATCGAACCCGTCGATCTCCGTGATATCGATGCTGTATGGATTCGGAAATTCCGCAGTAAATCCCGTTTCCGTCCGACGCTTATGCCCCGGCATATGGAAGGGATAAACATCGGAACGGCAATATTTATCCAACTGCCTGTATAACCGGGGGCGTGGAAAGCGTTCTTCCATATCGTGCGTCTCCCTCATACATAATTTGCTGCCTGTTGCCGCAGTCCTGCTTTTCCGTCTGCCTTCCTCCGGCTCTTGCCCTTACACCTGAGAATTTCTTTGTCCGTTCCTGCTTCATATCCGTTCATCCCTATCCCCCGCGTATGCCCGGCCGGAATGACGGTGGTTCCTTCCTGCCGCCCATGCGTTTGCTCATATTATATCGGTTCCCCTTCTTCATTTCAATATATATTCTGTAAAAAGTCCCTGCGGCCGCATCCGGATCCGCTGCGATATCGCCAGGAATACAAGAGGTTCCGCAGAATTTGAGTTGTGGAAACCGCATTTCTGTGAGATAATCAGCAGGAAGGAGGCATATCGTCATGAGGATTATAGAGTTCAAAATGGAACGCCAGGGGTTGGTAACGATCGGCGACGAGGTTGAGATCACAGCCCACGAGGCACTCAGCGGCACCAGCTATATCATTGAACCAGCGGTGGCCATGTCCGGCTGCTACAAAGGCCGGGACCGCCTGCGATCGACCCACGGCGTCGTCCGTGATATTAAGCAGAATGACCGGGGATATTATGTTGTGGCGGAGTTCGACGAATAGATCTGCGCGGCATGACCCTGACAGCACGCTGCGTGACAATCAGCCGGGCAAAAGAGGGACGAACCAAACCTGTATCGAGGACATATGATATAGCAGACCGGCGGGGACGGACCCATTTCTCGGAACTGCCGGCGGAATATAAAGGAGTGATCATATGTTTTTCCCAAATTACGGGTATCATTGTTCATCTGATAACTGCTGCAGCCCCGGCGAAAATACGACTTCCGGCGGAAACCGCGGTATGACGGCGTGCCCGCCTTCCTGCCCGATGCCTTATTCCCCGCCCTGTCCGCCCCGTTGTCAGGGTCCGGCCGGACCGCAGGGACCCCAGGGGCTGACCGGTCCGCAAGGACCGCAAGGGCCCGCTGGGCCGCAGGGATCCCAGGGACCTCAGGGGGTCGCAGGACCGAAAGGACCCACCGGACCGGAAGGAGCGGCAGCCACACTCTCGATCGGCGTCATTACCACTGGCGCCCCCGGCACACAGGCAGCCGTGTCCAATGTAGGAACCGAGCAAAACGCAATTCTCAACTTTACAATCCCACAAGGCGCAGACGGCGCTGCAGGCGAGCCTGGTGCCCAAGGGCCTCAGGGCGCGATTGGACCCATGGGGCCGACAGGACCGGCAGGCACGATCTCCATCGGTACGATCACCACCGGCGCCCCAGGTTCCATGGCCAGCGTTTCCAATGTGGGAACCGAACAGAACGCAATTCTTAACTTCACGATCCCACAGGGCTCAGACGGCGCCCCAGGCCCCCAGGGACCGATGGGGCCTGTCGGACCGCAGGGACCGCAAGGATCCGCCGGAACTGACGGCGCGGTTGGACCGATGGGGCCTGTAGGTCCCGCAGGGCCGGAAGGACCTCAGGGACCCGCTGGACCGGAAGGGCCTCAAGGACCCGCTGGACCGGAAGGGCCTCAGGGACCCGCTGGACCGGAAGGACCTGCCGGACCTCAAGGACCTCAGGGGCCTGCCGGACCTCAAGGGCCTCAGGGACCGCCCGGACCCGCCGGACCGATGAGACCCTACCCGGTAAACGTCAGCGCACCGCTGCCCGAAATAAACGTCCTTAACGCTGTCAATACCACCGCGCAAACAGTCGCTTCCTGCACAGCCCCGTTGTTACTCGCTGCCACTCCGATTCGGACCGGCACTGCGATCGCCCATGACACGGGCAGCGGCATCTTCACGCTGAACGCAGACGGCCTGTACGAAATCTCCTACAATGCCTCTGTGACTGCCGCCTGCGCTCCGGCAACCATTACACTGACGCTGACTAACGGCGGCGTTGCAATCGACGGCACCACTACCTCAGCTTATGTGGCAGCAGCCAATGTGCCGGTATCCGTATCCGCTTCAACCATTGTCAATGTGACCGATGGCGTTCCGGCGACCATTTCCCTGCTCTCGCCAACCGGCTTTGATAAGGCTTCCTACAGCAATACTGCAATAACGATCCGAAAACTGTCCTGAACAGCAAAAACGGATATTGGAGATACCGAAAGCACACATGGATGCGCTTTCTCACATGCTGCCAAAAATAAGGCGTCCGCATCCACGGGCGCCTTTCCGACACCCTTATATACAAAAAGAGAACCGTACGTTGCCTCTCCGGTTCTCTTCCATACATATTTTCAGATTATATATCCCATAATTCTCCTACAGATCGTCCTCCAGCGCGCTGCTCTTGGCGTAGGCCGTGCTCCGCGCCTCGAAGAAATCCGTCTTGATCATATTCGCGTTGGAATACTGGGATACCCAGCGCATGCTGTCCGGCTCCTGCTCATGCCCCTCGTAGATTGGATCCAGACCGATATTCGTGCAGCGCAGATTGCCCAGATACTGGATGTAATCTGTGATCATTCCTTTATTCAGGCCCTGGACGTCGTCGCCAATCACATAATGGCCCCACCGGATCTCCTGCTCGCAGCCTTCCTTGATCATACCCCGGTAGACCGCCTTCTTCTCCTCGGTAAACATCTGCGGCTCCTCCTTCTGCATTTCCAGAAGGATATTGCGGAACAGCCACAGGTGCGTATTCTCATCGCGGTTGATATAGCGGATCTCCTGAACCGACCCCGGCATCAGGTTATTCCGCCCCAGATTGTAGAAGAACATGAAGCCGCTGTAGAAATACACGCCTTCCAGAATATAGTTAGCAACCAGCGTCCTCATGAAGACGTCCAGTTCCTTATCCTTCTGGAAATCATTGTACAGGTCTCCGATAAATTTGTTCCTAGCCAGCAGATGCTCATCGTCCTTCCACTGATAAAGCACATCGCTGCGCTCCTGCGGCTCGCAGATCGTATCCAGCATGTAGCTGTAGCTCTGACTGTGGATTGCCTCCTGGAACGTCTGGATCGCCAGACACAGATTCACCTCATTGGCCGTCACATACTCGCCGATGTTCGGCAGATTGGCTGTCTGAATACTGTCCAAAAAAATGAGAAACGACAACACCTTATCGTAAGCCCGCCTCTCCGGCTTCGGCAGCCTCCGGTAGTCCTTGATATCCACGCTCATATTGATCTCTTCCGGAATCCAGAAATTGTTCATCGCCTGCCGGTACCAGTCGCTGACCCAGGAATATTTCATGTTGTTAAAATCATTCAGATTCGTCGTATTCCCGCCCACCATGCGGCGAAGCCGCACATCGGTATCCCCCTCCGGGTTAAATAACGGTTTCTTCAGCATCTCTTCCATCGTTCAGATCTCCTTTTCTCACAAAGTATTAAATTGAGGATCAATCCAGCCAACACCACACGCCAGCAGCCACTCTCATCCCAGCTTCCGCCAAAAGCCCCGCTCCGCGGACCCTTTGCGAACCCTTCGCTCACGAATCCCTCTTACATCAAGACGAGCACGCCTCGCACTCCTCCACTTCCAGACTCTTCGACCGGATATAATAAATCGTCTTCACGCCCTCTTCCCATGCCAGTATATACAATTTCAGCACCTGACTCAATGTAAACTCATTCGTAATATACAGATTCATGCTCTGCGCCTGATCAATATGCCTCTGCCTCACCCCGCAGGCCCGAATCGACCATGTCTGATCGATCAGATGCGCATTCTTATAATACCAGAACGTATCCATCGACAATTCCGGCGCCACCCGCGGCATCAGCCCGTTCTTCTTCTCCTCGAGGAAATACCGGTTCATGATCGGATCCAGCCCCGCCGTCGTTCCCGCGATGATACTGGTACTGCTGGTCGGCGCCACCGCCAGCAGATATCCGTTGCGCAGTCCGTTCGCCGCCACCTTCGCCGCCAATGCGCTCCACCGCTCGTCCGTCAGGTTCCGCTTCTCAAAATACGCCCCCGTCTGCCAGTCGCTCCCCTCGAAATACAGATACTTCCCTTTCTCGATCGCGTAATCACAGCTGGCCTCGACCGCCGCGTAATGAATATCCGCGAACACCTTCTCCGCAAACTGCAGATGCTCCTCGCTCTCCCATTTGATATGGTGCTTCGCCAGCATATGATGATAGCCGCTGACACCCAGCCCGATGGGGCGGTATTTCTCATTGTTAATCTTCGCATAGGGCACCGGGAAGAAATTCAGGTCGATCACGTTATCAAGGGCCCTCACCACGCTGCGGGTCACCTCGGTGATCTCCGCCCGGTTCTCCACATCGATATTGCCCAGGGAGAGACTGGCCAGATTACAGACCACGAACTCGCCCGGCTTCGTTACCGTAACCACCACTGTCTCACCGTCCACGGTCTCGACCCGCTGCTCCACTGACGAGATCGCGCTCATATTCTGGGCGATCTCCGTGCACAGGTTGCTGCAGTAAATGACGCCCCTGTGTCTATTGGGATTCATCCGATTCACATGGTCCCGGTTAAATGTAAACGGCGTCCCGGTCTCCACCGCACTCTTTAGGATCAGGCGGATGATCTCCTTGATTGGGATCACGCGTTTGGGAATCCGCATATCGTTGACGCAGTCCAGATACCGCTCTGTCCATTCATCGCCGAAATAATCCTCCAGCGCATAGCCCTTGATCGTCAGGATGTCATGCGGACACATCAGATACCAGTCGCCGTTCCGGTTGTCCCTGGCCTGCTGCCAGAAATAATCCGGATAGCACACCGCCGGGAACACGTCGTGGGCCTTCATCCGGTCGTCGCCGTTATTGGTCCGCAGGTTCAGAAACTCCGGCAGATCCCGGTGCCACACGTCCAGATAGACAGCCACCGCGCCCTGGCGCATACCCAACTGGTCCACGGCCACCGCCGTATCATTAGCCAGACGGATCCAGCGTATAACGCCGCCGGCCGCGCCCTCGAAGCCGCGGATCGCGCTTCCGTTGGCACGGACCTTCCCGAAATATAATCCCATGCCGCCGCCGAACTTACTGACTTTGGCAAAATTATCGATGCTGCGGTAGATGCCGTTTAAGCTGTCCGGCACCGTATCGATGAAACAGGAGGAAAGCTGGTGATAGGGCTTGCGGGCGTTGGAAAGCGTCGGCGTCGCCATGGTCACCTGCAGCTTACTCAGCATATCGTAGAACCGTTTCACCCAATACCCCCGGTTCTGCTCCTTCATCGCCAGATGCATGGCGATGCCCATGAACATCTCCTGGGGCGTCTCGATCGGCACGCCCTTGTGGGTGCGGATCACATAGCGGTTCAGCAGAAGCTCCAGCCCGGAATAGTTCATCAGATTGTTCCGTTCCGGATCCAGCCACTGCTCAAACTGATTGACTTCCTCACGGGTATAATTCTGCAGGATATAAGCGCCGTACAGGCCCTGATCCGTCAGATAGGCGATCTTCTCATAGAAGCTGCGGATGTGCAGGGCGTCCATGGAATCCTTAAGCCGCGCCGTAAAGCCCAGCAGCAGAAGCCGGGCCGCGATCATCTCCCAGCGGGGCGCCTCCTGCGTCGTCAGCTCCACCGCCGACTTGGTCAGGATATTCAATTTCTCCCGCTCCGTCATATCCGGCTTGGACAGCGCCTGGAACTTGGCGGAAAGGTATTCCAGATTATACTCCTCCGCGTCGAATTCCTTCTGGACGCGGGTCAGCACCCACTCCAGCTGGGCCGCCTTCTCCGTATTCTCAAAGAACCGCATGATCTCCCTGCGGGTGCGGCGCTTCTTCGACCGCTCCTCCCGGTAAAGGATATAGCTTCGCACGACGCGGTAATGGCCTTCCTCCATCAGCGTCTGCTCGACCAGATCCTGGATCTCCTCCACGGAGAGCTTCAGCTCCTGCTGCCACCCTTCGGGGAATTTGCGCTCCACCTGCGCAAGGATCCGATCAAGATCCTTCTCGCTGATCGGCATACCCACGCTCACAAATGCCTTCGAAATGGCGTTCTTGATCTTCTCCGGGCAATATTCCTGTTCAGAGTGATCCCGTTTCATGATATTCATGACATTTCTCTCCCTTACTTTTCTCTTTTGCGTACCTTTTATCTCCGAATATCCACAGTTAGCAGACACCCATTGCGGCTTCACGCCAGACCGCCAGCGCCGTTACTTCTGTCTCTGCCGGGCTATCTCCGCAGCCTGACGGGCAATTTCCAGTTCTTCATTCGTACGAATCACCAGAACATTCACCTTCGACATACCGTCAGAAATCTTCACAGCCTCTGCAGATTCCCGGTTTTTCACCTCGTCAATATGGATACCCAGAAACTCCAGATAACTACAGATCTCTTCACGGATATCGGAATCATTTTCCCCGACACCGGCAGTAAAGACGATATTATCCACACCGTTCATGGCTGCCGCATAACTGCCTACGTACTTAGCCACTTTATAAGCGAATATTTCGCGGGCCATCGCCGCCTTGTCGTTATATTTAATCTCCGCATCCTTCAGTTCCCGAAAATCACTGGACAAGTTTTTGGAAATGCCCAATACGCCCGATTCTTTGTTCAATATCTGCATGATCTGCGGTAAATCCAGATTCTCCTTCTTCGCCAGAAATTCCAGCGCTCCCGGATCCACATCACCGGAACGTGTACCCATGACCAATCCTTCCAAAGGTGTAAAACCCATGGAATTATCTACTACCTTACCATACTTGACCGCGCAGATACTGGCGCCGTTGCCCAGATGACAGACAATGGTCTTTACGCGGCGCGGGTCCTGATGCATAAACTCTGCCGCCCTCTGGGACACATACTTATGGCTGATTCCATGAAATCCATAGCGGCGAATCTTATATTTCTCATAATACTGATACGGCAAGCCGTAGAGGAATGCTTTGGGCTCCATCGTCTGATTGAAGGCAGTATCAAAAACACCTACCATCAGTGTGTCCGGCATCAGCTGCCGGCATGCATCCACACCAATGAGATTCGCCGGATTATGTAACGGTGCCAGATCGTTACACTCTGTCATAGCTTCGATTACCTCGTCGGTAATCACTACGGATCCCGTAAATTTCTCCCCACCGTGAACCAACCGATGTCCGATAACGTCAATTTCCGCAAAATCGCCGATAACGCCTTTCTCCGAATCCACCAGCATGTCCAAAAGCACATGAACCGCCTGCGTATGATTCTCCATCGGCACCTGCTCTTTGATAGAAATCCCCTTATACGTCCTGTATGTAAACACTCCGTCAATTCCGATACGCTCACATACGCCCCGGGCCATAACCTGCTCGGTCTCCATATCAATAACCTGGAATTTCAGCGATGAACTGCCGCTGTTAATCACTAGAATCTTCATGAAATGCTTTTCTCCTTCTGTTGCCGGGTTGCTTCCCGCAAAGCCCTTCGGACATACCTTATCGTACATTATAATATGACAGGTGTGATTTGTCATCCATTTGATTTATGTTTTTTTCATAGCTCTTTTCGAAACGGGCCAGGATTTTCTCAAACTCCCCCTCCGGCACGGAAGGCTCTTTCGACGCCTCCATCCGTGCGGCAAGACGGTCATATTCCTCCGCAAGCTGCCCCTCGTCCGTTCCGAAGGCCACTCTTACTTTTTCGTCTATCTCATTCGACTTTTCCCGATCCTGGCCCTTTCTCTCCACTGCTTTACCTCTTCGCTATGATTTTCTCTTTTGGGGTTGACATTTTCAGGTGTTTGCTTAGTATAATACTATACGTACCTGTACGCATACCGGAGGCAAAAACCATGAAAAAAATTATCCTGACCGGCGGCGGAACCGCCGGACATGTAACTCCTAATTTGGCTCTGATCCCATCCCTTAAGGAGCGTGGATACGAGATTCGTTATATCGGCTCCTATCAGGGCATCGAAAAAACTCTGATCGAAGAAGCCGGCATTCCGTATGACGGCATTTCCTCCGGAAAACTCCGCAGGTACTTCGATCTGAAGAACTTCACCGATCCCTTCCGCGTTATCAGGGGATACGGGGAAGCACGCAAACTAATCAAACAATACAAGCCTGATGTGGTATTTTCCAAAGGCGGTTTCGTAGCGGTTCCTGTGGTTCTTGCTGCGAAGCACAATCACATTCCTGTCATAATCCATGAATCGGATATGACACCCGGTCTTGCCAATAAACTTTGCATACCTTCCGCCAGGAAAGTATGCTGCAATTTTCCTGAAACGCTGCCCTATCTCCCGAAAGACAAGGCGGTCCTTACTGGTTCGCCCATCCGCAGTGAACTGCTCACGGGAGACCGGCTTTCCGGCCTTCAATATGCTCGGCTCTCCACAGGCAAACCGGTAATTCTGATTATCGGCGGAAGTCTGGGCGCTGTAGCCATCAATCAGGCCATCCGCAAAATCCTTCCCAGATTGCTCACCAACTATCAGGTGATACATATCTGCGGGAAAAACCATCTGGATGAATCTCTTGACGGAACTCCCGGATATGTACAATACGAATACGTGGATGCTCCGCTAAAGCATCTGTTCGCTGCCGCGGATCTGGTTGTATCCCGCGCGGGGGCGAACTCTATTTGTGAACTCCTTGCGCTTCGCAAGCCTAATATCCTGATTCCACTGTCGGCTGCCGCCAGTCGCGGAGACCAGATCTTAAATGCCAATTCATTCGCCCGACAGGGCTTCAGCACCGTTCTGGAGGAGGAAAGCGTCAACGATGAAACGCTTTATAACGCCATTGCCGATACCTACGCCCGGCGTGAGGAATTTATCCGTCAAATGGAACAAAGCCATCTGAACAATGCAATTGGAACCATCGTCGGACTCATTGAGGAGTGTGTGGCCGGTTAACACCGGCCTCCTTTTCTTCTCTCATCCACTCCATCAGATAACGTCTGATTCGTACAATCCTCATCCGACAGGTTGCTTCTGATATCTGGAGTATTCTGCATACTTCACTGATCGGCCGTTCTTCAAGCATATACAAAACCACCACATCCTGCATTCGGTTGCTCATAGACAGAACTCCTTCCCGCAGCCTCGCCATTTCTTCCTTTGCCATAAGGCTTCCCACGATGTCCGCCGAAAAAAATTCACTGGTCAGGAAATGTTCCCCTCCCTGCATGAGTTCCTGCATACTGACGCTCGGATGACGTTTTTCCGATCGATAATAGTCCATACAGCGATTGCGCAGGATCTTCATCAGCGTCGCCTTAATCCGCTTATCATCCCACTGATCTGCCCGATCCAGATACACCTCCATAAATGCGCAGAATGTATCCTGCACCGCGTCATCCGCTTCTGCCTGAGGCAAGCCGTATTTATAGGCTGCAATACGAAGGACTCCCTGATGTTCCACATACAGTGCCTGCAACAATTCTCTCTGTTCCTGTTGCATCACGTCTCCTATCTCTACAGCGCTGCCTTTATCGCCTCAACAATCTGAACTTTATCGGCCTCCTCCAGTTTTCCCGGCTCCCATTCCACCATCTTGGGCCCATTCTCATACCGCGGGATGATGTGCATGTGGAAATGACGAACCGTCTGTCCGGCAGCTTCTCCATTGTTCTGAACCAGATTCATTCCGGCACAGCCAAGCGCTTTCGTCATAGCAGCACTCATTTTCTTTGCCAATGGCAGAACCTTCTCCGCCGTCTCGTCATTAATCTCACTCAAATCCGCAAAATGCTCCTTCGGAAGAATGAGCGCATGGCCTCTGGCTGCCGGGCCAAGATCCAGAATCACACGAAAATCTCCATCTTCATAAAGGGTAGCCGACGGGATCTGACCCGCGGCAATCTTGCAGAAAATACAATCATCTTTCATATTATTTCCTCCTAAAATCAATCGTATCTATAGTTTCTTTTGGGCCTCCGGTACAGGATCAGTCCCATAATAAATCCAATCACCAGACCGGCTATATGCGCTGTATTATTGACACCGGTACTGGTAAAACCAAAATACAGAGAGAGCAGAACCATCACCACAAGCTGGCGGGTACTCAAATCTTCCAGACGGCCGCGGTTTGCGATCACTGCATACATCAGCCCGCCGATTACGCCGAACACCGCGCCCGACGCACCGGCGGAAACAGACACATCCGCCCGACCCTGCAGCATATCAAAACAAAGAGACACCGCATTTGCGCCGACCCCGCTCACCAGATATAAAAACAGATACTTTATGCTGCCCAGCGCCCGTTCCAGATTATCCCCAAGCACATACAGAATCAGCATATTGTTGACAATGTGCCCGATTCCAAAATGCATAAATACAGCCGTTAAAAGCCTCCAATACTCGCCATCCCGAACCGCCGGTGCAAACATTGCCCCATGCAGGATCATAAACAGGCTGTCTTCTGTATTCCCGATGATCTCAAGATACACGAAATACAGGAAATTGATCACTATGACTGTGAGATTCACGACCGGGAGCCTGAAATTATTTCGGTCCCACATGGGCATTCCGCTCCTTATCTTACCGTTCTCGCCTTATCGGTTCATGTCCAAATGTATTTTACCATAGATCCTTTTATTTGTTAAGTCTGTTTCCTCTCTATTCAAATTTAAAATGTAAATCAGCCAGTTCTACCCGGTCGCCAATATGCAATTCTACAGTTTCATTCGCTTCCAGCGCATGGCTGTTAACAACCGTGCCGTTTGTCGAATTCAAATCTGTCAGCCAATAAGTGTCATTCCGTCGATCGATACGGGCGTGAAGACGACTGATGGTATCTTCCCGAAGGATGAAATCTGCCAGACTCTCCTGCTTCCCGATCAAAAACGGATAGTAAGAAATCGGAATCGACTCATCCGTTCCCTCGATCCCCGCCAGCCTGCGAAGCTTTGTCCCCGGTACGGCCGACCTGAGAAGCATTGTATGCGTCGTATCCTCTGACTGTGGGCGCGGCGGTTCCCTGGCTCCCTGTTCCGGCTCCGGTTCCGGTTCCTCAAAAATCATTTCCCAGGACGCCGCCCCTTCCTGTATCATCCGCTTTCCTTCCGGCTCATATGACCGATTGACGCCAGTCCGCCGCCTTTCAATATTTCGTTTTCTCCCGCTATCTTCTCTGCGAAGGCGTATCACCTGCAAAGAGATTCCCGCAAGCGAAATAACCGCTGCCGCAGATACTGCCGCTGGGCCGTAGCGCAGAATCCCGCCCATCCCCCAACGCATCCAGAGCACAGCAAAAGCCAGAACAGGCAAAAGCAGCCACCATGCCAGCCGTCCCATGCCGGATCTTCCATATTTTACCATCCATGGAGCCACTGTGCGCGGATTTTTCCTTCGGGAATTATCCATCCGGGAATTTGCCTTCCTCATATTCTCCGAATCATCGCTCTCCTCCGGCCATACGTCTCCGAAGCCATCTTGCGCATTTCGGTCTGTACCGCCGTCTTCCGTCCGATACACTGTATCCGAAGCCAGATGCTCTTCCCTCATCAGCCACCGCAACAGATCGCCCAATCCATAATTATCCTTTAAACTCTCCTGATACAGGCCGTAAACCAGCATGACGGCCTCTTTATCCCCGTGATCAGTCTTCCCCAGCAGATACTGCAAAAAACTGCTGAATTCCTTCGGGAAATCCCCCTCCCGCCCCGGCAGCAGACATAAGCCCGGCTGAAATTCCAATGGATCCATGTAAATAAGTTCCGGGTCCAGAAGGAGCAGATTTTCAGACAACAGATAATCCTCCATTCCTGCCAACGTTTGGGCGATTCCCAGAAATAGTCTGCGCACCTGCTCAGCAGTCACAGCCGTCCGTTCTAACAGCCGTGATAATGGCTGACGGGATGTGATCTCATAACAAAACCACAGCCGGTCGTCCTCACGGCGAACACGGAATTTCAGAAGTCCATCTATCGTATTTCCCGCCATCATACGAGCCTCAAAACGCTGTTCCAGTTCCTCACTGGCAGCAATCATCAGATAATTCTGTCTCAGCTCCCTGCGATAACTAATTTCCGGTTTCTCTGGTTCCTTCATCGTAGTCTCCTTCAATCATAGGATCAAAAATGGTCAGCATACGCATCCATTTCTCCGGCTCATGCACTGCAACTCTGATCTCCTTCTCCCAGGCGCTCCCGGAAGCCGCCCCGGATACCTCTCCGCCCTTCCTTATTACACTTCCGTTCATTCCGGACAGGGACACTTCCATCTCCGCTGAATCTTCCTTGCTGCGTACAAGCTCTATCATGTGGTGCAGACGCATAATACCGGTTATCTCCGTACACTGCCCGTAAGCGGCGCGGATCAGAACGGCAAGGGACAAAATCACGATTGCCATTACATAAGACGCTTCCACCGTATAAGACGCCTGAAAAGCCGCCGGTATTCTTTTCCGATACTTTAGCGGCATGTCAGCCACACTCCCGGAAGCCAGACGCACGCAAGGAAAGGAATCGTTTCCGATCTTTTGTCCCGCCCTGTCAGAAATGACCGCAGAACAACGCTCATACTCCATGCGCTGCTGATTCCCAGTCCCAAAAAGAAAAGCAGAAACACCTCTCCAAACTCCAGATAACAGGCCGACAGCAGGAAAAAAAGGCCGTCTCCCTTTCCAAGCGCCCCGCGGGTCACATACGACAGCAAAAGCATCGCAGCTCCCACGGATGCTGCAGCCAGATGCCCCGGAACCTCCGACAAAAACACATTCATCATTCCGGGGATCAGTAAGAACCAAAGAAGCCGACCGGAAACTTCCCGACTCTTTATATCCTCCCACGCCGCAATCGTCAATCCCAATAGCCAGATCCATTTCATTCATCCATCCCTCCATGATCTTATCCTCCCGAACAGTAAGAACACGGCCCCAGATATTCCACGGCGGATCTGCGGACTGCCCTCACATAAGCAGTAATCGCCGTACAGCTGCGGTTACCGTGATAATGTTCTCCATAAGGCAGGATATAAACGATCCCTCCGACTGTTCCTCCACAGCGGTCGCAGGCTGTGTAACGGTGCCCTCCGCTATTTCGGTAATCTTCAATACTGCTGACCGGCACGGCAGAAAGGCGGTTGTAGAGGTAATGGCAGAAGGAACTGATATGATACCGGGTACTGTCTTTCCCTACATATACGATCGGATCCTCTTCTCCGTCACCCGGACCGCCTTCCGACAATGCGCCGTTGCTTCCGACCCATGCCCTAAGCCAGCAACGGTTGCGGCGCTTTACGTCACCCAGCCCGAATACAGAAAACGGAAGCTTTATCTGATAACTTACCACCAGATCCACCGTTTCTCCATCTTCTAAAAGGGAGGAACCGGCCAGCGTCAACCCCCGGAGGGACAATCCGCCGGCCTTCGTGCGCACCGCGCCTTCCGCGTATGCGAATGCAGCAGCGCTTCCCGTCCAACCTCCGTCCTCCGGCGAAAGATATGCCGTCTGGCTGATATCCTCTCCCACTGACATAACGATCGCCTGCATCTGCCGCTCAATGTCCAAAATATGAAACGGCATCATAAGCAATACTCCGGCAAAAAGAAACAAAGGAAGCACCAGCGCAGCTTCTACCGTCAGGCTGGCAGGGGCGGAAAAAAATACCCTTTTTCCGACCCGCTTCATTTCCGATGGGATTCGTACCTGGAGAGGTTTTTTATTTAAAAGGTTTATTTGCTGCATAACAGGAAAAGGAGAACAATCCTGTATTTGACCGGTACAGAAAAAGGGCATTTTTTTCCACCTCCTCTCTGCAAATTTGTTCTGTCCATCTCAATAAGCACGCGACGCCGGCGCTTCCATCGAATAACCTTCCGTCCTCCCGATATATTTCGTTACGACCGGCAATTCGAAAAATAAATGCTTTCCTCTCCCCTTTCCTATAACTTCCAACTGAAACGCACATTTCATCACGCTAAAACCCGCCTCTTCCCGCTGCAGATTCATATCTATCAGATCCAGTATCCTCAACTGCAGCTCCTGATGACCGTCAAGAAAGAGGAGCAGTTTCAGGTAAGTCCCATAATCGAACCCACGGGCGTCTCCCTTCTGCTCCGGGCACACGCCATCCCTTCCCATATCCATCAGCCCCTCCAGTGAAAGCTTCCACTCTTCCCGGCTTTTCCACAACGGCACCTTCCCGCCCGCAAACAATGTGCGCAGATCCATGACTGCTTCCCCCATTGCCCAGATCCCCATGACAAAGCATGCCATAATCTCTACCAAAGGCGCCAGACCGGTTACCCCCACAATGGCCGCCGCCAGTGCGCGAGCCTCATCGCGCTTGGCCGGATCGGAGAGGATATGGATCAGATTCAACCCCTGCCGCACCAGCAGCAACTGCGTCGCCGCATCTTTCAAATTCTCCCTGTCGGAGACCTTTCCGGATAAGAGATATTCCTCTTCGTATTGAATCTGTTTCTTCTTTTCATCCAGCGCATTTGTAAAAAAATGTCCGCAATACTCGTGAAGCAGCACCCGCTCCGCCGGTCCCGGCGTCCGGATACTCTTGCCGGCTGACGTCTGCGAAGGAAGTACATCCGCTGCAAACACGCCTGCTGACACCTGCATATCTGCCGGCAGCACCAGCTCCAAAAGACCGTTCTGTACCAATTCTTTCACCTGTTCCACAAATCCGCGCTTTTCTTCATCACCTTTGCCATACTCCAGCTTCAGGCCATTGCGCGCACGCCCGTCCCACAGCGCAGCAGCGGCGGTGAGAGTCAATGTCGGTTCCTCCCGGACAGGATAAGTCGTTTCTGATGAATCTGCAGGCCCTGTCTGAACCGCATCGTTCTCCGTTGTCCAGATGCGCATCTCTGTCTCCCAGATTTCTTCCGCCTCAGAGACTAATTGTTCCGTCTGGTCCAGCCGGGTCAAATTCTCCTGCGCGTCCGTCCTCTGCCTCTGTATTTCCAGCCTGCGGCTCCCATCCGCATTTATGTATGCTCCATAGGGATCCATCTGTTCTTCAAACAGCCGTCCGCGATCTTCCTGCCAGCAATCCTGTTCCTCTGTCAGAATCGTCCGCACTTCCGCAAGCTTTCCCTCCAGCTTCCCTGCCTGTTTCTCATAATTTTCCACCAGTCCGTTCATGCGTCTCGCCTCCCTGCGGAAACCGAACGCTGCACTGCGGAAGCCGGACGCATCGTTGCCTGCCAGACAGGAATCGATCTCCGCCGCAGACTTTCCCTGGCTCTCCGCACATTCCGCGATCTTCTCGACCGTACGTTCCAGTTTCTGCACCTCTTTCGTCATATCTTCATAAGCGGCCGTCACACTCCCGGCGCCGGCAGCTTCCCTGATATCCTTAAAAAACTGCTCACCGCCATCCGGGTCAACCTCCAGATTCCCCCACACGCCGAATTTCATATAATCCAGAATTTCCTGTGCCAGATAGTCGCCGCCCTGATCCGCCAGCCCTGTCCACTTAACAAGTTCCACAGAATCTGTTTCCATCGGATACCAGTTATCCACCTCCAGATATTTTTCTGCATATTCGCGCAGACGTTCCTCGACTTCCTGCGGTGATTCGCAGGGCAGTCCCAAAATTCGGTATTCTTCCCAAAGCTTTCTGTGATACCGACTGAACAGACTGTCCAGCGAACTGCCTACAGCCATCTGAAAATAATATCTCGACCCGGCCAGTCTCACCGACTCCGCCATGACGCAGAGCAACGCGAACACGCAGAGGATGCACAAACTTAAAAACACTGTAATTTCTCCCCTATTTTTCGTACTGTTTCTCATCTGCACATCCTCCCCCATTTCTCCGCCGCATACGGTCACCATGCCACTTCCTTCGAAGCCCCTGATCTCCGGTACCCCGCAGCGCCGTTTACTAATATACTTCCTTCGCAGACTTATTGATCTGTGTAAAAATACCGTTCAGAAGCGTAGTAATCTGTTTCTTGAAAATAATAACCAACCCGATCAAAACGACCAGAATCAATACGATCTCAATCGTTCCCAGTCCGCTGTCATCTCTCATAAATGCCTTATATTCGTCCCTTAGTTTCATGCTTTTCCTCCCAATTCTGTTGTTTTCGTGCGGCACTTCCGCGCCGCCGCATCCCTTCGTTTCAGCCGCCTACATCGCCATCAGCGCCGGCACCATAATAATCACCATAACCACAAGAAGAAGCAGCATTAACGGCAGCAAAAGCTTCGTCCCGGCCTCTTCGCCCAACCGTCTGGCTACCGTTTTCTGCTGTTCCCAGGCCGAGGCCATCTCCTGACTCAAAAGCTGTGTCAGATCCTTCGTCCCGGTCCTCCGGTTCTGTTCCAGAAGACTGCTTAGTTTCCGATACGGCTGCAAACGACATCGCTGACCAAACTGAATAATCGCCTGACCTTCAGGTACGCCGTACTGCATCTGCGCCTGCGTATCCGCCATCTCTTCATATGCCGGACGTTCCGGCACACGTCCTTCACTCCTGCGTCCCTCATAATTCCGCACGATCCGTTCCCAGGCCCGCGATATCGTAAGTCCGGCCCCTGCAAATACCATAAGCTGATAAACAACGTCCGCGTAATCAAGCATCAGCTTCTGCTCCCTCTTCTTCCTTTCTTCCGTCTCCCGGTTTCGGTCACGTACATAGAAAAGAACTGCCAGAAGAATCCCCAGAATCGGAATAAACCGATAATCTTCTTCCTCCTGATAATATCGCAATTTTCGGCCCTCATACGTCTCCGGGAGCTTCACAGCCGCCTCCGTCAGCGTCCGTTCACTTTCTTCACGAATTTCCTCCCCCAGCGCCGCAGCCAGCTTTTCCTGTTCTGTAAGCGTTTTCGGATACACCGTCACCGCATAAGTCCGTTCCGCGCAATGTACACCGTCGCTTAATTCCACAGTCAGCCAGACCGCGGCGCCTTCCGCCGGACAGCTCTCTATCCGGATCACACCATAAGAATCTATGATCTCCGGCGCATCGCTGTACCACTCTGCCGTGATACTGTCACTCTCAAAAGAGACCGGAAGCACAAGATCGTCTTCCACCCGCGACAGGCTTTCATTGTTTCCCCGCATCCTCCCCGGGAGTGCATCCAGGATCCCCCCAAATATCCTCTCTGCATCCGCATCCGTGTACTGACGCGCCGGGATTTCCGCATGGCAGACCACCGGTTCCTCTGCCATACCCTCTACATAGAAGTCGTACGCCGTCACTCCCTCCCCATAATTTCCCCGCTCCAGATATCCGCCGGATACATCGTCTGACAATCCCCTTCCGCCGACGATGACCCCATAGAGCAGGAACCCTCCCACGACGCACAAGACCTGCAGCTTCCATTGATCCAAAATCGTTAGCATTTCCAAAACTCATCCCCCCGCTACTGAAATATCCAGGATCCGTTTTGCCAGCCAACAGGCCAGCAAATAGACCGCCAGACACGCCGTCATGATCCCCCTGCCCGCCGCTGTCGTATACATTGGGTCGAAAAAACCAGGTGACGTATTGTCGATATAGACGATCATCAGAAACGGTATCACATTCATCACCTTCTGTTCAAACTGCTTTGACGCCGTTAAGGTCCGTATCTCTTCTTTCACCTGATAACGGTCATTCATAATCTGAACCGTATGGGCGATAATCGGTACCAACTGTCCTCCGCTTCTTTTGGCGATCTGAAAAATACGTGCAAAATTATCCACTTCCTCCAACCCGCTCCGACCGGCAAACTCGACCATCAGCTCCTCGACCGGCCGGTTCATCTTCATCTGCTGTACCATATGGGCCAATTCCCGGCACATCATCCCTTCAGGGCCATACATCAATTCCAGCTCCCGGCCGGCAGACGCAACCGCATTCTCCACAGATAAGCCCGCAGACAATGATGCGGAAATGAGCTGAATCGCTTCCTTAAACTGGATCTCCAGCTGCCGCAGCCGCTTCTTCTGCCACATACTGCGCATATACGGCGGTACAACTACCACTGCAGGAACCACGAGCAGGACAAATATAATCCAGCTTCGGTAGCAGGCGTAAGATACCGCTCCCGCCAGCCCAATGCCAACCGCCAGAGCTTCCATCCATTCAAGGGGCGTCATCTGATAGCGGCTGTAATCAGATCCGTATTCTGTCTTCTCATTCCTCCCCTGCCGCCTGAAGCTTCCATCGGCTTTTGAGTTCCCCGCACTTTCGCAGTACCCCTTCCTCAAACCGATAAAGCGTGTGGAGTCTGATCTCCCCATTCTCATAACCTTCCACCTCCTCGATCCAGAGCACCTTCCGGCTTCTGTCTTTGAGTCTCCCCAGATGTATCAGAATATCAAGCGCAGACGCGATCTGGCTGCGAATCGCCGGAAGCGGAAGTTCCGCTCCCATCAGAACCATCGTCTCCAACCTTGCAAGCATATCCCGCGGACTGTTGCCATGACCCGTTGAAAGACCACCGTCATGCCCTGTATTATAGGAATTAAGAAGCTCCATCGCTTCCTTGCCGCGCACCTCGCCAACAATGATCCGGCTCGGATTCATTCGCAGCGATGCCCTGATCAAATCGCCGATACCGATCGCTCCCTCTCCCTGAGAATTAGGTGCCCGGGTCTCCATCCGCACAAGATTCTTCACCTGCTGGATCTTCAGCTCCGCAGAATCCTCGATCGTCACAACACGCTCATCCTCCGGTATGTACGCCGACAACGCGTTTAAGAATGTAGTCTTCCCTGAATTAGTACCGCCGCTTATGAAAATGTTATAGCCAGACCGCACCAGCTTCTTTAAGAATTCCGCCGCTTCCCGGCTGAGCGTGCCGCCCTCCACCAGCATATCCATCGTGATGACCTTCGGGAACTTGCGGATCGTCATGATTGGTCCGTCCAAAGAGATCGGCGGCAATACCACATGGACGCGAGAACCGTCTTCCAGTCTGGCATCAGCAATGGGCGAGGCAACATTCACCACCCGGTTAACGCGGCTGACTACCTGTTGGATCATGTCCTCCAACTGCTCGTCCGATTCGAACGCATACTCCCATGGGTGCATTCTTCCCTTTTCCTCCACAAAAATATGTTCGCACCCATTAATCATCACCTCTGTAATATCCGGGTTGTCCATCACCTGCTGCAGAATATCCAGCTTTCGGAAAGAATTAAACAGCGATGTTCTTAACTGCAGTCGTTCCTTAAGCGGCAGGTATTTCTGTTCCGCCAACTCCATGATATGCCGGTCGATAACTTCATAGAGTTCAGAATCGCTGACCTGACGGACGCCGTTTAATTCCTCCCGAATGCTGTCCCTAAGAGGCGCCTTCCATTCACTCATTTGCAGGGTACTCCCTTCAGAATCTTTCTCACATAATCCCCCAGATCGCTCCACAGGATATTTTCAAGATAATCGCCTCCGCGTTTCAGATTTCCGTGATACGGCAATTTCAGCCGTCTGATCCGTTCCGTTATCTTCTGATGCCCGGCTGTTTCCAGATATGTCATAAATTCTTCCAGTTTCGCCGCCGACACCTCATCTTCTTTCACCGGCATGTAGATCACGTCGCAGCACCCCAAAACCGGCAGGAGATTCCGTCCCGGCCGCCCCACATCCACAACAACAGATTCATATCCGCATTCCGATGCCAGAATTTCAAGCAGCTGACCGGCCTCATCACCGCTTAACTGTTCCATATCCTCCGGATACCGTACCGGAGCAATGTAGTCCATATCCTTCCACGTATAAACCAGACTCCGCAGCCGCACCACGTCCAGTCCGTCCTGCCGCATAAAATAGAGTACATCCGACAGATTATTCTTATGCTGTTCTCCAATGATCCTCTGCAGCCCGGAAAACTCCTCAAACCCAACATAAAGTGTCTTTCCGTCTCTGGCCAGCTGCTGCCCCATCAGCAATGCCATAGACGTTTTAAAGCATCTTCCGACCGGTGAATACACGCCCAGCACCTTTGCCCGTTTCTTAAGCGCCACAAATTTTTCGTCCGCCGGCCGGTCACAGTATCGGGCCATCACCTCGCGGACTACGCTGTCCGCCGACTGGTATTTGTAAACTGCAGGATAATCCGCATCCGTTACCGACACCACTTCCCCGGATGCCAGCGTCACCACCGATCTGGCGTTAATTCCACCAGTCTCCTCCGAAGGCACTTCATCACTGATCAGCAGGATCTCGATCCGGTGCTTTTCGGCATATTCCCGCAAAAGTTCCAGTGATGTGAACGGAACCACCGTAAACGGTACCTTCTCCTTCTGGTTCACCACATCGGCAAATCGATGGGCATATTCCTGATCCACGTCGTAGACCGCCATGATCTTCTCCATAGACTCCCCCCTTCGTCCGCAGTTTCCCACGGCATCTTCCGTTTTCATTCCCAAAAACAGTCATGTATACCGGCACCGGCACGATTCGATCCGGGCCGTATACCGCCCGTTATCCCCGCCGTACGCGCTCTCATCTTCCCCACAGCAGATATCCCACATATCCCGCAAGCAGACAAATGGCAAACGGCAGTACCACACCGTACCCGTCTCTTTCAGCCCGATAGTACGGCACGATTTCTTTTGTAAGGAAAAGCCGCCTGATATAGGCAAGCAGATAAGTCAGACGCTGCCACAGAATCCCCTGTCTCAGCAGTTTCACAAGAGCAAGAATCGCTCCTGCAACACAACCGTACATAATTGCCTGAAGGCCGCTTCCCCAGCCAAGAAAGCCGGCCATGACCGCCATCAGCTTGATGTCGCCCGCGCCCATCATTCGGAGCACGAACAGCGGAAACAACACCGCAGCGCATAGGAACACCCGCAGAAGATAACTTCCCGCCGCCAGACCTATCCCGCCCGTTTCTGCCTCAAGCGCCGTTAATGCAAGGCCGCTTAAGAAACCGGTCAGAATCCACCAGTTTGGTATCCGATGCTCCTTTACATCCATGTACGCGCTGCCAAGCAGAATGGCCAAAAGAAGACCGCCGCGCGCAAAAATGCCACATCACCCCCTTGAATCCTTCATTACTTTCGGAATCAATGCCCGATCAGGGCGGTAAAAACATATGAATGCTTTTGACTAGACTATGACTGTTGTTGAGTGTCTATTATTATACTCCATCCCGTCAAAACTTCAATAGTCAATTTCGCCAAAATTCGATCAGAAATTTCTACACGCAAATTTTTATCATTTTCTGCGATGAACATGCGCACTTACACATTGACCAAAGCGTCGGAAAATGATAAACTGAACGTGTGCATATTTTTCCCATTTTCCAGAAATACTAGAATTATCAATTTCCGGGAGATGACAAGAATGATTTTATGGAAAAAACGGCGCGGGACGCTGACCAGGCTGAAACGGCAGGAGCTTCAGACACAGATCGAGAACACGAAACATACCATCGATTCTGTCCGCAACCACTTCGAGCAGGAGGTGGATCCGACGCTGATCGACTGCTGTATCTACGAGCTGAACGCGGCCCAGCTACGGTACCAGTTCCTGCTGCGGCAGTTCAAGGATCTGGAAGGGGTAAGCTATTATTGAGTTACCACTGTCACTCAGAGTTTTGTCCTTTTCACTGTCAACCGGCCGGTCTGGTGTTATAACGGTATCCTGTGCCTGCCAAACCGGACGTTGCAGCATCCTGAGGCAAACACTGTCAGGCCGCCGGACCTGCACCGCACCATCCGCGCGCACAAACACAATTTCGGAGGACATTCTATTATTATGAGCACCTGGTATGACCGAGCTGTCTTCTACCATATTTACCCGCTGGGCCTGACCGGCGCGCCGAAGCAGAACCCGCCGGAAGAACCGGCAGTCCGCCGTTTCGACGAGCTGATCCGCTGGATCCCCCATATCCGCGCGATGAACTGCAGCGCCGTCTACATCGGCCCCTTATTCGAATCGTCCGGCCACGGCTACGACACCCGCGATTATAAGCAGGTGGACCGCCGCCTGGGCGACAACGATGATTTTAAGAAATTCGTCCGCCTCTGCCACGACGCGGATATTAAAGTCGTGGTGGACGGCGTCTTCAACCACACGGGCCGCGAATTCTTCGCCTTCCGCGATATTCAGGAAAAGCGCGACTGGTCCCCGTACAAGGACTGGTACAAGGGCGTGAATTTCGGCTGGGGAAGCCCCTTCGGCGACCCGTTCGGCTACGAGGCCTGGCAGGGCCATTATGAGCTGCCCTGCTTAAACCCCTGGAACCCCCAAGTGCGCGAATACATTTTCGACGTGATCCGCTTCTGGATCGACGAATTCGACATCGACGGCATCCGCCTGGACTGCGCCAATGTGCTGGACTTTGATTTTATGAAGGAAATGCGCCGGCGCACCGCGCAGATGAAGCCGGATTTCTGGCTCATGGGCGAGGTGATCCACGGCGAATACGCCCGCTGGGTGAACCCGGAAATGCTTCATTCGGTGACCAATTACGAGCTACATAAGGGACTGTATTCCGGCCACAACGACCATAACTATTTCGAGATCGCCCACACCATACGGCGTCTTTCGCAGGTGGCGGACCGGCTCTATACCTTTGTGGACAACCACGACGAGGACCGGCTTGCCAGCAAGCTGCGGGACAGGGCCCAGCTGTATTCGGTCTATACGCTTCTCTATACGCTTCCCGGCATCCCTTCCATTTACTATGGAAGCGAATGGGGCATCGAAGGACGGCGCACCAGGGAAAGCGACGACGCCCTGCGTCCCTGCATCGCCATCGCCGATGAGGCCCGGCTCCACAATGACCTGACCGACTATATCGCGAAGCTGGGGCGGATCCATCTGGACAACGACGCCCTCCACGGCGGCCGTTACCAGGAGCTGACGCTGACCACCCGCCAGTATTCTTTCGCCCGCTTCGGCAGCGGCCACGCCATTCTGACTGCGGTGAATAACGATGAGAATCCGGCTGAGATGTATGTGCCAGTACCGACAGGCGGCGCAGAAGCCGTCGACCTCATAAACGGAACCACCATCCCCGTCACCGACGGACACATTCACATCACGATCGCAGGCGGCAGGGGCGCCGTCCTGAGAATAAAGGGGGTATAAGAACATGGCAAGACCAAAGAAGAATCCTGAGAATGTAGTCGCTGCCACAGGAGCCGCAGCGATTTCCACTGACGCGGCAGCCGCAGAAGCCACCGAAACGCCAAATCGCCGCGGCAGGCGGCCGAAAGCAGCAGCGGAGACCGCAACCGCCGCGCCGGCCGCCGAGTATGTCCATACCGGCAAGCGGGGCCGCCCCCGCAAGGTCGTCCCCATCGGCACGAATTTCGTCACCGAGATGGACCGCTACCTGTTCGGCCAGGGCACCCATTACAACATCTATGAGAAGCTGGGCGCCCATCCGAAGAACTATCAGGGACAGGACGGCATGTATTTCGCGGTGTGGGCTCCCCACGCGGCGGGCGTGTCCCTTGTGGGCGATTTCAACGGCTGGAACCCGGAAGCCAACCCGATGACGGTTCTCGGCACCTCGGGCATCTACGAGATCTTCGTGCCCGGCATGGGACTGGGCCAGCTTTACAAATACGCGGTCACCACGAAGACCGGAGCGATCCTTTTTAAGGCGGATCCGTTCGCCTTCGAGGCGGAATACCGTCCCGGCACGGCCTCCGTCACCGCCGACATCGACGGTTTCAAGTGGAAGGATGAGAAATGGATGGAAGCCCGCAGGAACACGGACATCCTCAAGGCTCCCCTGTCCATTTATGAAGTCCATATCGGTTCCTGGCGCAAGAAGCAGCGTCCGGAGAAGGACGGCTGCTACACCTACATAGAAGCGGCCCACGAGCTGGCGGAATACGTCAAGCAGATGGGCTACACCCATGTAGAGCTGATGGGCATCGCCGAGCATCCCTTCGACGGCTCCTGGGGCTACCAGGTGACCGGCTACTACGCCCCCACCTCCCGCTACGGCCAGGCGAAGGATTTCATGTATTTCGTCAATTACCTGCACCGGGAAGGCATCGGCGTCATCCTGGACTGGGTGCCGGCCCATTTCCCGAGAGACGCCCACGGACTGGCCGACTTCGACGGCGAGCCGCTGTTTGAGTACGCCGATTCCCGCAAGGGCGAGCATCCCGACTGGGGCACCAAGGTCTTCGACTACTCGAAGAACGAAGTGAAGAATTTCCTGATCGGCAACGCCCTCTACTGGATCGACCGCTATCACATCGACGGCCTGCGCGTGGACGCCGTGGCCTCCATGCTGTATCTGGATTACGGCCGCTCCGCCGGCAACTGGGTGCCCAACATCTACGGCGGCAACCAGAACCTGGAGGCTATCGAATTCTTCAAGCACATCAACAGCGTGATCACCGGCCGACACGACGGCACCATGATCATCGCCGAGGAATCGACGGCCTGGCCGAAGATCACCAGGTCGCCGGAAGAGGACGGCCTTGGCTTTAAGTTCAAATGGAACATGGGCTGGATGCACGACTTCCTGGAATACATGAAGCTGGATCCCTATTTCCGCAAATACAACCACAACAAGATGACCTTCGCCATGACCTATTCCACCAGCGAGAATTTCATCCTGGTGCTGTCCCACGACGAGGTGGTCCATCTGAAATGCTCCATGATCAGCAAGATGCCCGGCATCTATGAGGACAAATTCGCCAACTTAAAGGTGGGCTATACCTTCATGATCGGCCATCCCGGCAAGAAGCTGCTGTTCATGGGCCAGGATTTCGCCCAGTGGCACGAGTGGGACGAAAAGGTGTCCCTGGACTGGCATCTGGCCGACGAGCCGCTTCATAAGGATGTGCAGAACTATTTCAGCGACCTGCTGCACATCTACCGCCAGTACCCGGCCCTGTACTCCCTGGACTACGACTGGAACGGCTTTGCCTGGGTCAACGCCGACGACGCCGACCGCAGCATCTTCAGCTTTATCCGCTATGATGAGACGAAGAAAAAGAGCCTGCTGTTCGTCTGCAACTTCACGCCGATGGAGCGCTCCGACTACCGGGTGGGCGTGCCGAAGCGCGGCAATTACACGCTGATTCTGGACCAGACCCACGGCGCGTACCAGCGCGGCGAAGAGAAAAAGGTCTTTGCGGCAAAGAAGGGCGAGTGCGACGGCCAGCCCTATTCCTTCTCTTATCCGCTGCCGGCTTACGGAACCGCGATCTTCCGCTTCTAAAGCAGCAGAAAACGGACGCAGGAAGCGCACTGACCGCGCCTTTCCCCCACACTGCCCACTGCGAACTAAGATAATTCAGTAATTCACTCCGCGCCGGGACCTTCCCGCGACCATAAGATAAGCGGCTCCCGGACGCGGAATCATCATATTAAGAAGGCGAGGTGCTCCTCATGCAGACGATTCTGGTCTGTGACGACGACAAACAGATCGTCGAAGCCATTGACATTTACCTGACCGGCGAGGGTTTCCGGGTCATCAAGGCCTACGACGGCTACGAAGCCCTGGAGCTTCTGGAGAACAACCAGGTGGACCTGATGGTGGTGGACGTGATGATGCCGGGTCTCGACGGCATCCGCACGACGCTGAAAGTCCGCGAGACCAGCAGCATCCCGATCATCATCCTCTCCGCCAAGTCGGAGGACAACGACAAGATCCTCGGGCTCAATATCGGCGCGGACGATTACATTTCCAAACCGTTTAATCCTCTGGAACTGGTAGCACGCGTCAAGTCCCATCTGCGCCGCTACACCCAGCTTGGCAACCTGACCACCCCATCCACAGACACTGTCTATAAATGCGGCGGTCTTCAGATCAATGATGATAATAAAGAAGTCATGGTGGACGGAGAACTGATCCGACTTACACCTATCGAATATAACATCCTCCTGCTTCTCGTTAAGAATGCCGGAAAAGTTTTCTCCATCGATGAGATTTATGAACAGATATGGAATGAGGAGGCCATCGGTGCCGACAACACCGTAGCTGTCCATATTCGCCACATCCGTGAGAAGATCGAGATCAATCCAAGGGAACCCCGTTACCTGAAAGTTGTCTGGGGCGTCGGCTATAAGATTGAAAAACAGTAGGAGCATACATATGAAACGCAGTCATCTTCCCATTTCCATAAAAAAACAGACGGTGATATTTCTTCACCTTCTGTTCCTGTGCTTAAGCTTCGCCGGTATTACGTTCATTATCTTTAATCCGAACTACGGAAGGGGCTTAAACTGGCTTCAGGAAGAAGACTACGCCGACACCCATTCATTCTCCCGCCGGCTGGAGGCCGATGTGGACAATGTCTTCCGCTATGTCCGCTATAAGGATCTGCTGGAACTTGACGGTGAGGTAAATCTGGATGCAGAAATGTTCTGCGTCACTTACAACTCCGGCATCACCAAGATCTACACGCTGGGCGAGGCTGTCAGCTACGCGCGCCGGCTTGGCTATTACCTGAATGATGATTTTGTGGTTGCCGGTGGACCCGATGTCCATGAGTGGGAATCTCACGACTTATCTTCCCCTTATGTAGAATGGAAAACCTACGCGCCTGACGAGGTTTCCCAGGGGCCCGGCGACGCCCTCTCCTCCCTGGAGGAATTGTCCCTGCAGGTACTGAACATGCTTGGTGATTATTATCAGGTTCGGTATGACTACATTGACAAGCCCTCCAACCTCTATTTTCGGGTCTCCTATATGGACGATATGGGGAATGAACTCCTCTACACCAACGCAGAACGCCGAAGCAACGAAGAGCTGCGGCAGTTGGGCCGCTATCTTTATATCTCCGGCAATTCCCTTTTCGTGGAGAGCAACCTGCGGTATATTCCGGAGAATATTATTTCGCTTCTGTCAAACAACAACCGCTACGGCAATCAGGATTATTATATCCTGCTGGCCGTGGATATCAGTTTCCCCAACCCGGATCCGTACGCGGAAGCTCAGGAAGGCTATCTTCGTACCCGTACCGAATATATCAGCGGTGCGGTCATGTTTCTTCTGGGTGCAGTCGGACTTCTGATTACATTGGTTCTGATGGCGCTTCTGACCGGACATGTAGACGGCGATCGAACAAAGATCGTTCGCCATTACTATGACGAGCTTCCACTGGAATGTCTCTTCCTCCTTTGCCTGATCGCATTGTGGCTTGCGCATCTGGCGCTGGAAAGCATCATTCCGCGTGTGATCCGGCTGATAATCAGCGACTCTTATCAGGATTATGCGAGGAAAATGATCCGATATATCCTGATCTGGCTGATACTGCTGTTTGCCGGCTTAAGTATGCTGCGCAATTATAAGGCGCACATGCTATGGAAGGGAAGTCTTCTCTACAGAGGCCTTCACCGGATTCTTCCGGCTATTGCCGGACTTTCGATCCCGCTGCGTTTTACAGCTGCATTTCTCGGTTATCTGTTTGCAGACGCCTGCCTGCTGAGCGGCTTTTATTTCCTGTACTCCCAACGGGATTCTCTGGGAATCCCCTATCTGTATCTGGTTCCGCTGCTCGTCCTGACTGCTTTTCAGGTGTGGGTTTATCTGATGCTTTACCGAAGCCGTGCGGAAAGCCAGAAGATCGCCGACGGAATCCTCAAGATGTCTGCGGGTGGCCCCGGCTATAAGATCGATCCCGAAGGTTTCTCCGAACCGGCGGAACGCGTGAGTCAGGCGTTAAACTCCTTAAGCGACGGGCTGGAAGCCGCACTGTCAGAACAGGTAAAAAGCGAACGCCTGAAAGCGGACCTGATCACCAATGTGTCCCACGACATCAAGACACCTCTTACCTCCATTATCAATTATGTGGATCTGCTGAAAAGAGAGCAGATCAACGATCCGAAGATCCAGGGCTATCTGGAGGTTCTAGACCAGAAATCCCAGCGTCTGAAAACACTGACCGAGGATCTGGTGGAAGCGTCCAAGGCCAGTTCCGGCAACATTAAGCTGGAAATATCCGAAATCAATCTGGTAGAACTTGTCCAGCAGGCCGACGGAGAATTCGAAGAACGGTTCGCCGTCCGCCATCTGAATCTGGTATCGACCCTGCCGGATGAAGACGTACTGATCGCCGCAGATGGAAGGCGGATGTGGCGTGTGCTGGAAAATCTCTATAACAATGCATTCAAATACGCGATGGAAAACAGCCGGATCTATGTGGAAGTTGAAAAGCGGGACGGTTTTGCATATTTTACAATCAAAAACGTATCGGCCAATCCGTTAAATATTAACGCGGACGAACTGACTGAGCGATTCGTCCGCGGTGATGTCGCCAGGACCACTGAAGGCAGCGGTCTGGGACTTTCGATTGCCAAGAGTCTGACGCAGCTGCAGGGCGGCAGCTTTGAGATCTATATCGACGGAGACCTGTTTAAGGCACAGGTTGGTTTTCCTATCCAAAAATCCGCCACCCACAAATGAAGTTCCTTTGGAACCAACTTCCCATCGTCCGGTGAACGACTTTTCCATTTCCGGAAGAAGCATCCACCACTGTGCCGTTTTCAGCGACGATACCCACATGACCGGTGACGACAATGATGTCACCCGCGCGGAGATTATTGAAGCTGGTGATCTTCGTGTATTTTCCGACGCTGCGCCAACCGGAAGAGGTCAGATAACTCTGCTTGACGCCGACCTGATTCAGACACCAGTAGACAAAACCGGAACAGTCGAACTGGCTGGGACCTTTGGCGCCCCACACGTACTTGCAGCCCAGTTTGGACTTGGCCACGGAGATCAGCGCCGCGGCGCTGCCGGACGCAGCGCCAGTGGAAGATCCGCCGGATCCACTTCCCGCGCTGTAAGACCTCGCGTTTCCGCCGGTCAGCCTGGCCATTGTCATGACGCCGACAGAGCCGTCGCTGCTTAATCCATTGGCACTCTGGAAATTCTTGACCGCTTTCTCGGTCGCTTCCCCAAAATATCCCGTTATATTGGCAGACGCCAGATACCCATACTTATTCAGAAGCTTCTGGATCTGCGTCACATTATCATTCTGATCTCCCAGCGAAATCCCATTCGGAACTGCATCGGAACCGTTCAATGCCATACGGGTTGATGGCCCCAGATAACCGTCCACAACCAGATCATTCTTCGACTGGAACTGCTTGACAGCGATGACCGTATCGTCGCCATACTTGCCATCCGGCGCGGTCGTCATGTATCCCAGCGCCTTCAATCGTTCCTGCGCTGACCGGACTACATCGCTTTGCTCGCCGTAAACCAGCATATTCGGTTGAACGATATCGCTGTAGAGCAGATTCATCGTTTGACGGCCTACTTTGCCATCCTGTTCAATACCATTGATCTCCTGCAGCTTCTTCACCGCTTCCTCGGTCCTGTCACCGAAATTGCCTGTCACCTGTTCCTCACTCGCCAGATACCCAAGTTCATAAAGACGGCTCTGGATCCGCTCGATATCGCTTCCCTGCTCCCCCTTGGAGGCCGCATAATATTTCGCCTCAGGATTCATAATGGCTTCCATCGTGGACGGCCCCACGACGCCGTCTGTGGGCAATCCGTTCTGCCGCTGAAAGATCTGTACCGCTGCGTGGGTCACCTCGCCGTAATATTCGGTAGGTTCGTCATTATCCATGAAACCCAGCTCCATCAGACGTTCCTGCAGATCCGCCACAATTTCATAAGACTCGCCGATTCGGATATACTCCGGCGGTGCCTCCGTCTCCGGCACCGGAAGGTCTTTCAGCGTATCATAATCCGGCCCATCCATAGTAAGCGGGTCTAAACCCTCAATCACCGATGACGTCTCAGGAGTAGTCTCCGCAAGTATAACAGCCGCAGTTTCTCCTGATCCTTCCGTTGGCAGCTGTGCCGAACCTGTCGACGGACGGACGGCGCAGCCGGTACTCCCCGCCGTCAGTGCAAGTACCATGCATACGTATATGCATCTTCGATATCTCATTGCAAATCAATTCCCTTCTCTTCCCTGCCGCCGGCAGCCCGCTGCAGGCAGGTTCTGTTCTTTATCATAGCACGAGCAAAGCGCCACAGGCGCTTTGCTCACATGGAAATAACAAACCGGAATTATCAAACTATCGTAATAATTCCGGTTCGGACTGTATCCTTTCTGTATCCGCCGCTTAACGCTTCAGTTCCCTCTTCTCCTGTTCGACCATACTGCGGGCACCCTCAAGGCTTGTGCCAATCAGCGACGGCAGCTGCTTCTCCGGCATCGTCGGCGCATAATAGAATCCCTGCTGCAAGGTACAGCCGCATCTCTCCAGAAACTTCTTCTGCTTACTTGTCTCAACGCCCTCGGCGATCAGCTTCTTGTTCATATTTAAAGCGATACGCACAAGACCTTCCACCACTGGTTCGCACTTGGAGGTATTCTCGATCTCCCACACAAACATGCGGTTGAACTTCAGCGTGTTCACCGGCAGTTCGAAGATCTTCATCAGGCCTGAACTTCCGGAGCCAAAATTATTCAGGATCAGTTCCACGCCCAGCCAGGACAGCGCCTGCAGACGTCCCGCCATATTGGCATAATCCACACCGGCCATATATTCGTCAACTTCAATGGCAAGCTTACCCTGAGGCAGCTTATATTTCTCAATCACCTGCCCCACCTGCTGAACAAAATCTCCCTGCATCAGCAGCGTAGGTGAGATCGGGATCGCGACGGAATCAAACTCCTTTCCATCCTCCAGAAGCTTTGCCACCATAGAGGCCGCTTTGTCAAGGGCATAATACTCCACCTGACGGATCTGGCCGGTATCCTCGGCTACCGGAAGGAACTCAATACTTCCGACCATACCAATATCCTGAATAAATATACGCATATAAAATTCAGCTCTGGTAAACTTACCGGTCTCCGTATCATAAGTCGGACGGTAACGGACCTCAACCTCATTGTTCGCCAGCGCCGTTCCCAGATAACGGGCAATCGCCTGCCGGCGCAGAAACCTCTTATGCAGATCCATGTCATAAGCGACATACTGGTTGCTTCCCAGCTCTGCCGCACGAGCGACGGCCAGATCCAGACACTTCATCATATCTCCGGCATTGCCCGCATAACCCGGATATGAGCAGAGACCAATCTGAACGCTGCAGAGACACTCGACACCGTCCACATCCCAACTCTCGTCAAACCGCTCAATCAACTGATCTGCCAGACGTGACGCCTCGCCCATCGTGCGGTTCTTCATGATCACGATGAATTCCACGCCCACGTACCGATAAACCGCGCATCCGCTCTTCTGTTCCAAATAAGTAAGGATCTGCTCCAGCAAATGTTCGCAGCGGTCATGTCCGAACAAGTCGTTCATCCGCTTAAAATTCTCAATATAGAGTTTCAGCACAACGCCCTGATATTCCATCAAAAACTGGGCTTCCAAACGGTTATAGCAAATATCACTGTCGCTCTGCTTCCTCGTCTCCTGACCAGCCGGATCCGCTGCAGCGGCCCTTGCCGCAGTTTCCGGCTCCTGCGGCCGTTCTTTCTTCTTAAACAGTGCCATGACTATCCTCTCTCCTCGGTGAAATATATAATGAAAGTATATCGCGAATCAACACATCTTGCAAGGATTAATTTAATTCAGATTTCCGGCCCGGATTCCCACGAAAAAAAGCACCGGCCCCGCGGCAATTCCGCAAAACCAGTACTTTCGTGCGCCCTCAGGGACTCGAACCCTGGACAAATAGATTAAGAGTCTACTGCTCTACCAACTGAGCTAAGGGCGCTTTTATTCGGATCTTTTGTTCGGTTCCCCCGAACACTGGATTATTTTAGCGCAGGGGTTGACAAAAGTCAACCCCTTTTTTTAATTTTTAGTAATTTTTCGGCAGAAATAACTTTTTCGCGGTACCGACCCGATCCACGACTTCTCACAGAGCCGCATCCAGCGCACCGGCCAATACCTTTTTGTCCTGCATACCGACGAATCTGGCGGCGGTTTCCTCGCCTTTAAAGACAATAAATGTGGGAATCGACATGACGCCATATTGAATCGCCACATCCTGACTCTCATCCACATTGAGCTTCACGACCTTCGCACGCCCTTCATACTCGTTTGCCAGCGCCTCGATCACAGGGCTCATCGCCTTACAGGGGCCGCACCAGTCGGCATAGAAGTCCACCAATACCGGCATTCCCGCCTGATATACTTCCATCTCAAAACTTTCCGTAGTCACTGACTTCGCCATATTGCGTTCCTCCTCATTTGGTAGTTTACTGGCCGGTCTTCCGCTTCTCCCTGCTGTCTCCGCCGCCCTCAACGGCTTTTTCTACATCCTTAAGTGCCCGCCAGATCCGCCGGAAACGCCGATCCAGATCCGGTTTATCACAGGTAGCCATTTGCAGCTTTGTAAGCAGCGTCTCGCGCATCCCCATCCATATCACCAGTTTTACCGATTTTCTATATTTTACTCTTTTTTGGGCCGGACTGCAACCAGTTTGCAGATCGGTTTTCCCTCCGCGGCAAATTTTTCTTCATATTCTGTCATTACATTGCCGTCCGTCAGTCCGCTGCGATACAGGTCGAAGGTGGAGAAAATGATCTCCCAACCGGCGGCTGGCAGCGACTCCAGCGAATATTCAAATAAGGCCCGGTTGTCGGTCTTGAATTCCACGGCGCCATCCGGCGCCAGAATCCGGTCATAGATCCCCAAAAACCGCGGCGACGTCAGCCTGCGCTTGGCATGCCGGTCCTTCGGCCAGGGATCCGAGAAATTTAAATAGATCCTCTCGGTCTCTCCGTCAGCCAGGATCTCTGCCAGCTTAAGCGCGTCCGTGCAGAGGAAACGGACATTCGGCAGCCGTTCTTCCTCCTGTTTGCATACTGCCCTTAGAAGTACGGAGGAATAGAGCTCTACCCCCAGATAATTGATCTGTGGGTTCCGTTTCGCCAGTTCCATCAGAAATTTTCCTTTGCCCATACCGATCTCCAGCCGGATCGGGCGATCATTGCCGTACACCTCGGCCCAACGCCCCCTGTAGACCTCCGGCCCGGAAATTACGAAGCCGCTTTCGAAGATCTTCTGCTCTGCGCCCGGGATATGGCGTAATCTCATATATACTCTCCTTGCGTTGCCCTTTGTCTTATTTTGTCTTTCACGCGGACAGTATACCATTCATTTTTCTCTCCTTCAACTGCTATTTTGCAGTTTGCCGCCGTTTATTCATCCCTATCGGATTCATTTGTAAAATTTGGCGCGTTGTAAAATGAAGTTGCAATACCCCACTGGGTAAAAGTTTTCAAAAAAGAAAATCCATAGTGACAAATC
>CANREE010000007.1 GCA_947629545.1 uncultured Lachnospiraceae bacterium
GGCGCATTGTTTTCATGGTGGTGAGCAGTACATTTTTGTCTTGCAGAAATGCAGTAATTTGCATACTGACGTAATCGAAGGGGGCTGGTCTGATGGCTGGTCCCTTTTTAAAAAACAAAGCTGATTGACGGGAAAGCAATTTGTTGATAGAATAAAAGTGTCCTTCATAGGACAAGAGGCACTGCAAAGCGGCAGGCGGTTGGCTAATATCCCTCGAAAGGGGGTGAAGCTTATGCGGATTACGTTACATATCGGTAAATTTACCGTTACGATTATCGTGAAAAGCAACAACCGCCAGTGCAAGTGACGGTTGTTTTAGCATATAAAATGATCTGATCGAAGCCAACCGCTTGTCGCAGTGCTTCTTTCTGGCTTTATTATATGTAAAATCCGTCGAAATGTCAATCGCAATCTTCAAAAACATTCTGTGATCATGGTTGTGCTGTCCCCGCTTGCGGGAGCACTATTTTCATGGCGGTGAATCATATTTTTTGGCAAAAGGGCTTGACTGTAAACCATGTCGATACCTTATAATTCAAAAGAAATGACTGTTATGCGGGAGGGGAAGGACTATGACGATAAAGGAAGCCGAAGAGCAGACAGGATTAACGCGTTCCAGCATTCGTTTCTATGAAAAAGAAAAGCTCATAGAACCGGCGCGAAATGATAAAAACGGATACAGGGATTATTCGGAAAGCGACGTCGAGAACATCAAAAAGATTGCTTATTTGCGTACACTGGAAATTTCCGTTGAAGATATCCGGAGTATCATGGCTGGTCAGGTATCGCTGACAGAAATGATTGAGAAACAGGCTGCGGCGCTCCAAACACAGATCGAGAGCCTGAATAGAGCGAGAACGATGTGTGAAAGGATGCTTGAAGACGGAAATGTCAGTTTTGATGAACTGCAGGTTGAAAAATATGTGGCGGACCCGGAAACTTACTGGAAGGATAACAAACCTGTTTTCAGGCTGGATTCCATCAGCTTCCTGTACCTGTGGGGAAGCCAGATCACATGGACAGTTATTACATCGCTGTGTTTATTAGTCGGAATAATATCCTATACAAATTTGCCGCCGGAAATTCCGGTTCAGTGGGATAAGGGGATCGCGGTTTCCTTTGCCGACAAAAAAATCATTTTTATATATCCTCTGGCCTGTTTGATTGTCCGCGTTTTCCTGAGGCCGGTTATTTACGTAAGATGGTTAATGAGATTTCCCTGCGGAGAGCTTATAAGAGAATACCTGTCAAATTATTTATGTTTTATTGCACTGTCGTTGGAAGTGTTTACGATACTGTTTGTGTATGGGGTGCTGAAAAGTGTCGTGGCTGTTCTGCTTGCGGATACAGTTGTGCTCATTGGAATATTATTGATTGCACTAATTCCAGTTGCAGGGCAGGCAAAGAAAAGAGATAGTTCAGATTGCCTGTAAAAACAACAAAAACAGCGGTCGGCTATATGCCGTCAGCCCGGTATGAATCACACCATGAGAAACTGCCGACACCGGAACCGAGAAAAAAACAGGGCTGATTGTCTTGCGTATATTCTCAATATTGCGGCTCATCTAGCCATATGCTATAATGAGTATACAATTATAAAAGAAATAGGCAGATCGGGAGTTGTGGAGGCGTTCTATGAAATTATTATTTATAATTGGTGATGCTGCTGTCGGAAAAATGACAGTTGGCCAGGAACTGATGAAAATAACTAAATTAAGGCTCTTCCACAATCACATGACCATCGAACCTGTGATAGAAATTTTCGGCAGATACGATGGGAAAACGATATCAGAAATGCGAGACCTTATTTTCAGGAACTATGCAGCTTCTGACAATTATGGGATGATTTTTACGTTGATGATGGATTTCGATTTACCTTCAGACTGGGAGTATCTGGAGCACGTCAAGGGTATATTTGAACCGTATGGGACAGATTTCTATTACGTTGAATTGATTGCTCCGCAAGAAATCAGGCTGAAGAGAAATGTTTCAGAGAACAGACTGAAAAATAAGGCTTCCAAAAAAGATATAGAGACTTCGAACCAGCGTTTGATCAATGATGATAAAAACCACAGGTGCGTCAGTTATGAAGGCGAGATTGTTTTTGACAACTATCTTAGAATCGATAATTCTGATAAAGAGCCTGGTGAAGTTGCAAAAATGATTAAAGAAACCTTTCATCTATAAATCCCGACTTGCAGGAGACAAACAAATGGAGGATATGTTCAAAAAGATAGATGCACTGTTGTATTTTGAATGGGATTGTTTGAATTTTGCCGTATATAATTAGTGCCTCTCTGGACGAGCCACGCAGACGGCATTGTCTGAGTGACAGTAATAGAAATTCAAGACGAAAAGTGCAGAAATGCAGAAAATCGGGAGTTTGATTTACAGGAGGTCATGATGAGCAATACAGAATGGGTCATGCCAACTCATATCATTGCGGCAGCGGGTATCGTGATGAATGATAATGATGATATCCTGCTGGTAAAAACACATCGCAGAGGGTGGGAATTCCCGGGAGGGCAGGTCGAAGTCGGGGAAAACGTGATCGACGCTGTTAAAAGGGAAGTTATGGAAGAGACAGGCATTGATATTGAGGTTGGAGAAGTGTTTTGCATATCATCAAACACTTGTAAATATCCCGGGTATAACGGAGTCAAAGAAGTGCCCACCAAGATTATGCTCGATTTTATTTGCAGGGCGAAAGGTGGCATACCGCGTCCTTCAAATGAAAACTCTGAGTCTGCTTTCTTTTCGATAGACAAGGCTCAAGAGTTAATCACGACTCCTGCTATCGTTGAAAGATTCAAAGCATATCTGGAATATGCAGGCAGACCGACTTACCTGGAATATGTTACAAAACCAAATTTTCAGCTGAAGCTGAAAAGATCCATTTGAATTAAGGTTTATTGCCCAGTCAAGAAAATGAGGCACAATCTTGTCTGGAAAAAATATTTGTGTTTGGTATATGATAAAACGATAAATTCCAGTCAGGGAGGAGATGTTGTGTCCAAATACAGCATAGATAAAGAACTGACAAAGATAGCAATGATCAAAATGCCGGATAACCCGGCGCTGCTGCCTTTGATGAACAGGATCATTGGCTTTTCCAAATGCCGCTCAGACGATACGGTTGTCGTTACCCTGCATAAGACTCCGGGATACGGCGGCGCAGTTCTTGACACTTTAGTGATTGAACCTGTCCATCACAAAGGGGAACTGCCCTGTATGGTACTGTATCATGGCGGAGCTTTTGTGCTGAAAGCCTCTTTTGCCCACCACAGCATGGCGAAGCTGTATGCTTTAAGACTTCCGTGTAAGGTCATATACACCGACTACCGGTTGGCGCCGGAATATCCTTTCCCTGTCCCGGCAGAGGATTGCTTTTGCACATACAAATGGGCGTTGGAGCATACCGATGGCGCGCCTGTAGTCATTGCCGGAGACAGTGCCGGCGGGAATCTTGCTCTGGCCGTGTCCCTTATGGCAAGGGATCGGGGCCTGCGTATGCCGGATGCTGAACTGTTAGTCTACCCGGTCACGGACAGGCGGATGACGACCGATTCCATGAAAAAATATATTGACACCCCGGTTTTTGACGCGAAGCTGTCCAAAATGATGTGGGATGTATATCTTGGGGACAGACAGCCTGAAAGGATCGAGTATGCTTCTCCCCTGGAAGCGGCATCTTTCGCCCATTTTCCGCCGACATACATAGAAGTCGCCCAGTTTGACGCGCTCCATGACGAGGGCGTGCTGCTGTATCAAAAACTGAGGGCTCAGGGGATACCGGCTGAATTATATGAAGTAAAAGGCGCGTGTCACGGATTTGAAACGGCAAGAAAAAGCAATTTGCTGAAAACCTGTATGGAGAGAAGGATAGACTGGCTCAGGCTTGCTTTGAATAATGCGGATAGCAGAAGGGGATGACTTGAATTTTTATACAAAAAATAAAAACAGATCGAAGGATTATATCTTTTCTCAGCGCTGGGAAATTTGTCCCTCACGGGCGCATGGGTGGCGCTGCTTGCCGCCCGCGGCTACAGTCTGATGGAGATTGGAATCGCAGAAACCGTGTTTCACATTGCCGCTATCGGAGATGACGCACTTCAGGTACGCACAAATACAGTCCTGCAGGATATGTTTCCGGCTGAACAACGGACGACTTTGATATCGGTGGAGTCGTTTACATTTTCTGTGCTCATGGTTGTGCTGTCCCCGCTTGCTGGCGCATGGTTTTCATGGTGGTGAGCAGTACATTTTTCCACAATGAAAATATTGTAATTCACACAACCTCTTGACTTTGTCAGTTTCCTATGTTAAAATGCTAAAATATCAGTGACTTGTCAACGGCGACAGCGCAATTTAATTGTGCTGCTATTTTTTAAAATTGGAAAGGAAAGTGATGAAATGACAAGTAACTTTATCGCACAGTCTTTTGGAAGATCCTTGAATTATACGGATATTCCAAACCCTATGTTTAAAGAATACAATGTGAAAAAAGGGCTTCGTAATGAGGACGGCACCGGCGTCAGGGTAGGTCTGACCAAGGTTTCTGACGTGGTGGGCTATGCGTTTCAGGATGGAAAGAAGGTCAGTGCTCCCGGAGAACTGTATTACCGGGGAATTCGGATTCATGATCTGGTGGAAGGCAAGGGAGATTCCCACTTTGGATTTGAGGAAACATGTTTTCTTCTGCTGTTTGGGTATCTTCCCAGACGGAATGAGCTTCAGGCTTTTCGAAATATCCTTGCCGATCTGTACCAGCTTCCGGATGAGTTTCTTGAGATGCGTCTGATGCGGATGCCCAGCCGGAACCTGATGAACTGCCTGCAGCAGTCTGTTTTGAGTCTTTATGATTATGACAGCGATCCGGATGATGTGGATCCTTACCATACGGTGCTTAAGGGCCTGAATATCTTAGCCAAGCTGCCTTCGATCATGTGCTACGCCTACCAGAGCAAACAGCATTATTACAACCGCGACAGCCTGTTTATCCATTACGCGAAGAAGGAATACTCCATTGCGGAAAACATCCTTTATATGCTTCGTGAAGACAGGAGCTTTACCCCTAAGGAAGCGTCCCTTCTGGATACGCTTCTGGTCGTTCACGCGGATCATGGCGGCGGCAACAATTCCACATTCACAAACGTGGTGATCTCGTCTACCGCTACGGATCTGTATTCTACTATGGTGGGCTCGATCGGTTCCTTAAAGGGACCCAAGCACGGAGGCGCCAATATCCGGTGCGCGGAGATGATGGAGGCTGTCCGTCAGGAGATTGGTGTGGACGCTTCGGAGAAGGATATGGAGAAGGTAGTGAAGAGGATCCTGAATCGCGATTTCTTTGATAAATCCGGACTGATCTATGGTATGGGCCATGCGGTCTATACGGTTTCGGATCCCCGGGCCGAGATCCTCAGGGAGTACTGCCGCAGTCTGGCGCAGGAGAAGGACAGAGTGGCGGAATTCGAGTTCATGCTCCGCTTCGAAAAGGTTGCGCGCGAGACCTACACGAAGGTTACCGGGCGTGAGGTTTCGAATAATGTTGATTTTTACAGCGGTTTCGCTTATGATATGCTGCAGATCCCGAGAGATCTTTACACGCCGCTCTTTACCGTGGCCCGTACCATCGGCTGGCTGGCTCACAATATCGAAAACAAGATGTATGACGGAAGGATCATGCGTCCCGCCACCAAATATGTGGGGACGGTTCAGGAATACGTAAAACTGGAGGAGAGATGACAATGGACAGAAAAATTACGGTCTTTAAAGGGGATGGCATCGGACCCGAGATTACGGACGCAGTGCTTGAGATCCTGAATGCGGCGGGAGCCGGGCTCAAATATGAGATTTACAGGGTGGGAAACCAGGAATATCTGGATAATGGGGCGCTGATTCCGGATGCGGCGTTCGCCTCCTTTGAACGGACGAAAGTTCTTCTCAAGTCGCCCATCACCACGCCGGTTGGGAAAGGCTTTCGTTCATTGAATGTGACGCTTCGTGAGAAATACGATCTGTACGCCAATATCCGGCCTGCCAGATCCAATTCCGCGGTGAAGACGCCGTTTACAGATGTGGATATTGTCGTGTTCCGGGAGAACACGGAGGATCTGTATGTGGGAAAGGAAGAGAGGATCGACGAAGATACAGTCTGGGCCACTAAGATCATTACCAGGAAGGCCAGCGAGAGGATTATCCGCGATGCTTTCGCGTATGCCGTGGCCCATGGCCGCAGGACTGTGACCTGTGTACATAAGGCAAACATCCTGAAGATGAGCGACGGGATGTTTTTGGATATCTTTCACCAGATCAGCGCGGAATATCCCCAGATCGCGGCCAATGACAGGATCGTGGACAATGTCTGTATGCAGCTGGTCATGAATCCGGGGCAGTTTGACGTGATGGTCATGCCTAATCTCTACGGCGACATCGTTTCCGACCTGACCAGCGGCCTGATCGGCGGTCTGGGTCTCCTTCCCTCCAGCAATCTGGGAAGCGAGTATGCCATGTTTGAGGCGGTTCACGGCAGTGCGCCGGATATTGCAGGAAAGGGGATCGCCAATCCCACGGCTCTGCTCTGGTCGGCCTGCATGATGCTTGAGTATCTGGGAAAGGATTCGTGTGCGGCCAGAATCCGTAAAGCTGTGGACGAAGTGCTTGCAGACGCAGCGGTGACAACGCCGGACATCCACGGACATGGCAATACGGAGAGCTACAAGAACGCGGTCATCGCGCATCTTGTGTAAAGAAAGACGCGAAAAGGAGAGAGACCAATGATCGAATTATGGAAAGGCGGCGCCTATCTGATCGATGGGACGACACTGGTGGAAGAGGATCGCGCAGAGGAGCTGACTGCCCTCGTGAAGGGACCGGTGGATAAGGAAGAAGCGAGAAAGGGAACGATTGCCTGGTCCATTCTTCGGGAGCACAATACCTCGGGCGATATGGAAAAACTGAAGCTGAAATTTGACGCGCTGACCTCCCATGATATTACCTTCGTGGGGATTATCCAGACGGCCAAGGCCTCGGGAATGAAGGAATTTCCCATTCCTTACGTGCTGACGAACTGTCATAATTCCCTGTGTGCCGTAGGCGGTACCATCAATGAGGACGACCATGTATTCGGCCTGACTGCGGCCCGGCATTACGGAGGGATCTTTGTTCCGCCGCATATTGCTGTGATTCATCAGTACATGCGGGAGATGATGGCCGGATGCGGCCGGATGATCCTGGGCTCCGACAGCCATACCCGCTACGGGGCCTTGGGAACCATGGCGGTGGGGGAAGGCGGAGGAGAGCTTGTCAAGCAGCTTTTGTGCGATACTTATGATGTGGCCCGGCCTCAGGTAGTGGCTGTCTATCTGGAGGGAAAGCCCGCCCCAGGCGTGGGGCCCCATGACGTGGCGCTTGCCATCGTGGGGGCTGTATTCAAAAATGGGTATGTGAAGAATAAAGTTATGGAATTCGTGGGTCCCGGCGTGGCGTCTATGGACACAGACTACCGAAATGGCGTGGATGTGATGACTACGGAGACCACTTGTCTTACCTCTATCTGGCAGACGGACGAAGACACCCGCCGGTATCTGCGGATGCACGGGCGGGAGGAGGCCTATCGGGAACTGAAGCCGGCGGCTGTGGCATATTACGACGGCGTGGTAAAGGTGGATCTTTCTGCTGTTCAGCCGATGATTGCCATGCCGTTCCATCCCAGCAATGTTTATGAGATCGGCGAGCTTAAAGAGAATCTGGGAGATATCCTGCGGGAAATCGAGAAGGAGGCTGCCCGGATCAGCGGACGGGACGAGAGCCGGTTCAGACTGACAGACAAGATGGAGAACGGAAAGCTGCGCGTGGATCAGGGTATCATCGCGGGCTGCGCCGGCGGCAATTACTCCAATGTAATGGCAGCCGCCCATATTCTGGGAGGAAAAACCTGTGGAAGCGGTCTGTTCAATCTGTCTGTTTATCCGTCTTCCCAGCCAGTCTATATGGATCTGGTGAAGAAAGGAGCGGTCACAGAGCTGATGGCCGCGGGCGCGGTAGTGAAAACCGCGTTCTGCGGACCCTGCTTCGGAGCAGGTGACACACCGGCCAACAATACGCTCAGTATCCGTCATACGACCCGTAACTTCCCCAACCGGGAAGGCTCCAAGCCCGGCAATGGACAGATGGCGGCGGTGGCGCTTATGGACGCCCGTTCCATCGCCGCTACGGCGGCAAACGGCGGCATCCTGACGGCGGCCACGGAGTTTGCAGATGATTATCAGGTTCCGGAATACTGCTTTGACGGAACGGTCTACCAGAGCCGCGTCTATCAGGGGTATGGCAAAGCCCGGCCCCAGGAACCGGTAGTTTACGGACCGAATATCAAGGACTGGCCGGAGATGAGTCCTCTGGCAGACCATATCCTTCTTAAGGTCTGTGCGAAGATTCTGGATGATGTAACTACCACCGATGAACTGATTCCTTCCGGGGAGACGTCTTCCTATCGCTCCAATCCATTAGGGCTGGCGGAATTTACGCTGTCCAGAAGGGATCCGGGATATGTAGGGCGGGCCAAACAGGCAGGAGCGCTGGAGACTTTAAGGAGAGCAGGCGGGCAGCCGTGGGAGACAGACGAAGGGCTGAAGCTGGCTTTTGAAAGGATCAAAACCATTCCGGGATGTGAGGATATTTCCCGTCAGGAGACAGAGATCGGCAGCGTGATCTATGCGAGAAAGCCGGGAGACGGTTCCGCCAGAGAGCAGGCGGCCAGCTGTCAGAGGGTGCTGGGCGGTCTGGCAAACATTGCCGGCGAGTATGCCACCAAGAGATACCGTTCTAATGTGATGAACTGGGGAATGCTTCCCTTCCTTATGGAGGGTGAACCGGAGTTTTCTGTGGGCGACTTTATCTATGTTCCGGAGATCCGAAAGGCTCTGGATGGCGACATGAAAGATATTCCCGCGTATCTGCTGGGAGAAGGCGGCGCGAAGCGGCTGCATCTCTCCATCGCGGATATGACAGGGGACGAAAAGGAGATTGTGAAAGCCGGATGTCTGATCAATTTTAACCGAAACCGTTGAGGACAGCCGTCAGACGGAGCTGCGGCAGCAGTGCAAATAAGGTTCCTGTTTTCGTAAAATAGGAACCTTATTTTATCGGGTGGCTTCCGTTATAATAACGCTGAGCGTTAACTGCGGAAGTGTTCCCCGCGGAAAGGGAAACGGATACGCATATCGATCAAAAGGAGGGATTTTGTTATGTTAGTTGAGACAAAAGCAAGAGTCGGCGTATTTGCCATCGCACTGGGCGCTTATTTGCCCCAGTTCCCGTCGCTGGTGTCGGAATTTAAGGCCCAGTACGAGGCGTTTAAGAAGACGCTGCCGGATACGGTGGAGGTGATCGACGGCGGCCTGGTCACGACGAAGGAACTGTCGATGGCGGCGGGGGACAAGTTCCGGGCCGCAGATGTGGACCTGGTGATCCTGCAGCTTCTGACTTACGCCACTTCCTACAATATGCTGCCGGCGGTCCGTGACCTGAACGTGCCGGTGGTGCTGGTGAATCTGCAGAAGAAGAAAGCGCCGGACTATGCGAACACAGATACGGCAACCTGGCTTGGCGAGCTGTACGCCTGCGGCGCCGTAGGCGAGATGGTGGCGGATCTGGAGCGCGCCGGCAAGCGCCACGCGGTGATCACCGGCGTGGTCGAGGGCGGGGATCCTCAGGCGCAGGCGGAGATCGAGGACTGGTGCCGGGCGGCTCAGGTGCGGCGCCGTTTCCGCGATACGAATATTGCGCAGATCGGACGCCCCTATCCGGGCATGATGGATCTGTACATCGACGAGACCAACCTGTATCACAGAATGTTCCTCTATACGAAGCAGTTCGACTGGGAGAAAATGTGGGCCATCGCCGACAATATCTCCGACGAAGAAGCCATCCGCACCAAGGCTCAGGATATCCTTGACACCTTTGATATCGAGGGCGGCGGCACCATCGAGAAGGTCTGGGATATGGCCAGATATGTGGTTGCCTTCGAGCAGTGGGTGAAGGACGAGCAGCTGGCCCTGGTGGCCTCCCACTACGACGGCTTTGCGCAGGGCGTGGCCGGGAAGCTGGACAGCATGCTGATTCCCGCATTTTCTATGCTGATCAAGCAGGGAACCGCCTGCGCGGTGGAAGGCGACATCAAGGTAGCGATGGCTATGAGCATCTTAAAGACGATCGCAGGCACCGGCCAGCTGTCTGAGATGTATTCCATCGATTTCAACGAAGATATCTGCATCATCGGTCATTCCGGTTCCGGCGACGCGGATATTTCCCAGGCGAAGAAGCCGACGATGAAGATCGTTCCCGTGTTCCACGGCAAGACGGGCGGCGGCTATCTGACCCAGTTCTATCCGCCGGTGGGGCCGGTGACTTATCTCGGCATCACTCAGGATAAGGACGGACATTTCAAGTTTGTCGTGGCAGAGGGCGTCAATGAGCCCGGCCCGATCTTTACCTTCGGCGATACGAATATGCGCACCCGCTTTACCTGCGGCGCCAGGGAGTTCTGCAACCGCTGGAGCGAGGCAGGCCCGACCCACCATATGGCGGCGGCGGTCGGACGCCATATCGACACGATTCTGAAGGTCGCGAAGATCTTTGACGTGCCGGTGGATATCATTACGAGATAGTGTGTTGAAACAGATTGCACCCATTTTAAGGGGCGGCGGATACAGCATCCAGATATTCTTCCAGACAGATGCCGCGGCGGTGAATTTCCGCCGCGGCTTCTTCGCCTACATAGCGGTAATGCCACGGCTCGTTGCTGATGCCGGTGATTTCGGTTTTGTCCTCCGGGTAGCGGCGGATGAAGCCGTATTCGTGGGCGTGCCTGTCCAGCCATTCGTAGACCTGGTAGCCGGCGGAGTGGATGCCGTCGGCGTTGATGTCCACGGCGGAGCCGAGCTGATGTTCGCTGGTGCCGGGGATGGCTACCCAGGTTTCCGCTTCTTTTTTCGCTTTTTCGGCGGAATAGCCCTGGGACTCGAAAGAGGCGATCTTTTCGTTCATCAGGCTCTGCTGTTTTTCCGTGGTGCGGAAGCCGGAAGCCACGACGGGGTATACGCCGTCCTTGCGCATCGCGTCGAACATGGACTGAAGAGACGGATAGATTCGGGAGTCCACGGACTGGCCGTTATCGAGTTCGGTCAGATCTAACTGGTCCTGCCAGCCGTCGGGAAGCGGATGGGTGCGGTTAACGAGCAGAAGGTACCAGGGAGTGCCGGTGCCGGAAGTGTCGCCTGTCTGCGGGGTGTTGTCCGAATTGTCTGTGTGAGCAGAATCAGCGCCTGTTGCTCCGGGTGAAGCGACCGTGTTGTCGGCATCATCGACATTCTGACTGCGCGACAGATTTACGATCCGTATCATGGAATCCGTCAGGTCGTTTTGTAGAAAGGACGACGAATCCGAAGCCCCGGTCCTGGGGACGTTTCGGTTCAGAAAGGCCGGAAGACAGAGCAGAGTTGTAATAGCTGCGGTGCAGATGCAGAGAAAACAGAAACGGGATTTCCGCCTGCGTCTGGCTTTGCGGCGGCTGTGTTGTGTGCCGAGATTTTGTTTTTGGTCAGATCGTTCATTCATGATTATCATTCCTCCTGTCAGGTATATTTTATCGGACAGGAGACTACGGTTTTTTAATATCGGATTGTTTGATTCCTAAGAAAATGTTAACGCAAAATTGAGATTCCTGAAACGGCAATATTCAGGGCGAAGATGCAGGCCGCTTACTGGTTGGGCAGCGTGACCTTAAATTCCACGATTCCGTCATGGCTTTCCGCCGTGATCGTCCCGCTGTGGAGTGTGATGATTTCCCTGGCAATGGCAAGTCCCAGTCCGGCGCCGCCGGTATCAGAGGCGCGCGCTGTATCCAGCCGATAGAATTTCTCAAAAAGAGAGGCCAGTTTTTCCTGTGGAATAGTCTTGCCGTGATTTCGGAAAACGATCACGACGGAGTCGTCCGATTCCCATGCGGTGATGCTGATCTCAGTACCGGGATCGCTGTAAGCGGCCGCATTTTTCAGGATATTCTGGAAGACCCTGGCCAGACGGTCCGGATCACCGTAAACGGTCAGCTCCTCATCGGCGTCCAGAACAGCGGTATTGCCGTGTTCCATAAGAAGCGGTGAGAACTCGTCCGTCAGCTGCACAAGCATATAACAGAGGTCGATCTTTTCCTTGGCGAGCGTGATTTGCTGCAGGTTATAGCGGGTAATCTCAAAGAATTCATTGATCATTTTCTCCAGACGACAGGCTTTGTCCAGTGTGATGCCCACATAGCGGACCCGCTGTTCGGCGGGCATATCCGGAGCTTCAGACAGGAGGCTCAGATAGCCGATGACTGAGGTGAGGGGCGTACGGATATCGTGAGCCAGATACATGACCAGATCGTTCTTGCGCTGTTCGGCGAGCCGTGCATCCATGGCACGCTTGTGAAGTTCTGACTTTACTTCGTTTAACTTGCGCTCGGTGGCGGACATTTCCGCCGGCAGACGGATTTCACTGTCATCGGACAGAAGGCCGTCAATCCCCTGATTGATTGCGTCGAAATAACCGGTGAACCAGTTCAGGATCACCCAAAGCAGCAGAAAGAACATGACGAGAATTGCGGCAACCCAGAAGAATGTCAGATTTCCGCGAAAAATGATCGTATAGAGCCGGTGGGCTTCATCGTCGCTGATGCGGAAGAGCGTGCGGAAAATGGCCACCACCACATCGCCGCCGCGCCTGTGCCAGAACCGCCGGTAGAAGAGATAGATCAGGACCGGCGCAGCGACACCGATGCATACCAGACGGAGATAAAGCTTTCGTTTGAAGCCGGAATAATCAGATCTACGGTTGTTTTTCAATTTTGTACCCCACTCCCCAGATGGTTCGGATGTAATTCGGTTTCTCGACCGTGTCGCCCAGCTTCTCACGCAGGTGGCGGATGTGGACGGTGATGGTGTTGTTGCTCTTGCTGTAGTATTCGTCCTGCCAGATCTGATGGAACAGTTCCTCAGCGCTGACTACATTGCCCTTGCTCTCAAGTAGAATCCGCAGGATTGAGAATTCCGTCGGAGTCAGCGTCAGCGGACGCTCGTTGAGCAGGCATTCGTGCGTGCGGACATTCAGCATCAGTCCGGCGTGGGAGAGAACGTCATCCTCCGCTTCCGGTACGGCGGCGCTGGCCGGATTGTAGCGCTTGTAACGGCGCAGCTGGGCCTTCACCCGGGCCACCAGTTCCAGCGGCCTAAACGGTTTTGTGATGTAATCGTCGGCGCCCAGGGTCAGCCCGGTGATCTTGTCCATCTCCTCGTCCCTGGCGGTCAGCATGATGACCGGGTAGGTATGGTTCTGCCGGATCCGGCGGCACAGGTCGTAGCCGCTCATGTCCGGCAGCATGATGTCCAGGATCGCCAGATCCAGTTCCTCGCGCTCGACGCAGGCCAGGGCGTCGCCGGCGGTGTAATATTTAAATACGGTGTAGTTCTCGTTCTGCAGATAGACCTCCACCAGGTCCGCGATGGCGGTCTCGTCGTCGACGATCAGGATCTTATCCGGCATGGGAGCCTCCTTGTTGGTTATGCCTTTGCTGACAAGTATATCAGATTGCGGAGCGGTATTCATTAGGATTCCCATCAGAAAATATTAATATTTTCCTAATCATCATTTTCCTGCCCGGAGGAGCGCGCCGCCCGGACGCGGTCCATGGCTTTGACGATGTCGCCGTACCTTCCGGTCACCGCATCGTAGTTCTCCGGAAGATGGGGGAAGATGCATCCGCTGCAGTCCTTATGTCCGTTCGGAAGGTATCGGAAATTGCCGCCGCAGTCTTCGCCCAGCGTGTACAGAGGGCAGTAGCAGAACAGGCAGTTGAATTCCTCCCTCCCGCCGGTGGGATGGCAGGGGAAATATTCGCATTCTTTATTGCAGAAATAGGCGTAATGCCGGCTAAGGCCGCGGATGTATTCCTCCATGTCCACGGTCTGGCCCGTGAGCCTGGACTGTTCCGCCGCGAAGACGGTCAGATGGTTTTCCACCGATACGCCGATATCGGAGATGGAGCTGCCCGTGTATGTTCCGGTCAGATATTCGTAGAACGCGTTTATGATGCCCTCGTCCCCGCCGCCGTGACCGCCCAAGACGCCGTCCTCGCCAGTGAGCGGGATCTCTGTCGTGCTTTTGGTCTCAAAGTCATACAGAGTGACGGGCCGGTTCCCGCTTAACGCCGCCCGCGCTTCGCCTTTCGTTCCCATGATATGGATAAACCGTCCGCCCCGGTTGAAGGCGTTCATCGTAAATGTCACGGTCACGTCGTCCTCAAAGAGCATGTTCACGGTCTGATGGTCCACCACGTCATTGTCGCACTTGTAGACGCATTTGCCGTACTGGGTCGTGCGCAGGGCATGCCTGACCATCTCGTCGGTGGGATCAGCCTCCCGCGCGCAGGTGGTGCGGAACCAGTCGTTTTTCTTGTCGTCCAGATAGAGCTTCACCGCGTTATAGGGGCAGGTATCCCCGGCGGGGCAGCCCTCGATGCAATAGTCCGGCGATCCGGCGGGCGCGTTTTTCTCCTTAAAATAAGTCAGGGAGCCGAAGGACTGGACCTTCAGGCAGCGCCTGCCGATCAGCCACTGAAGGATGTCGATGTCATGGCAGGATTTCTGAAGCAGCATGAAGGAGGAGCGCGCGGTATTGCCCCAGTTGCCCCGGACGAAGCTGTGGCTCTGGTGGACGTTGCCCACACATTCTTCATGATTGATGGAAATGATCTCGCCCAGACGGCCGTCGTCGATCAGCTTCTTTAACGTGAGGAAGAACGGCGTATAGCGGAGCACGTGGCAGACTACGACCTTTGCGTTCCCCGCGGCCGCGGCCTCGGCGATGCGCAGGCATTCGGCGGGATCCGGGGAAACAGGCTTTTCCAGGAGCAGGTCGTAGCCCAGGGAAATGGCCTTCATGGCCGGTTCATAGTGCTGTCTGTCCATCGTGGAAATGATAGCCGCGTCGGCGATCCTGCCAAGATCAAGGAGAGAACGCCAGTCGGTAAAGCAGAGCTCATCCGGAATACCGTGCCTTTTCTGGATCGCGAGCCTGCGGCTGTCGATGGGCTCCGCGACCGCTGTAACCTGAAACCTGTCCGGCATTTGCGCCATGATATCAGTATAGGTTTCGCCGCGGTTGCCCGCGCCGATCAGGATGATTTTCAGCTGCTTTTTCATGGAAGATTCCTCCTTGTAGGATGCGGTCTTTGTTATTGAAAGTCTATCACATATCTTTGGGAATTACAAACGGAATATCGTCGCAGGCCGGCTCCCGGGCCGCGGCTGCCGTAAAGACATCCGTCCGACCAGGCGATTCACACAATGTCCAACTCCTACATAGGATATAGTACAAACATGAAAACCAAAGGAGATTTGATCATATGAGTTGTTTTGGATGTAATCTTTGCGGATGCTGCAGGAGAAACTGCTGCGGCTGCAGTAACGGGAATAACGGCGGCGTGGCCGGCGGCAATACGGACAATGGCAATAACAACGGTTACTACTGCCAGAAAAGGTGTTTCTATTTCTGTCGGCCTGCCGGAGGCACCGGAAACAGCGGCGTAAGCGGCGGAAACGTGGACAATAATAATTGCGGCTGCAACACCAACACCTGCAAGTGCACCTGCAAATGCACCTGTACCTGCGGCAATAATTCCGGCAACAATAACGGTGTGGCCGGCGGCACAACCGGAAACGGCAGCTGCGGCTGCAATACCTGTGGTTGCCGTCCCTGCTGCGGGAATATCTGCAGCGGGAATACCTGTGACTGCGGAAACAGCGGCGGCGTGGCCGGCGGAACGGCCGGAAACGGCTCCTGCGGGTGCAAGACGACTACTACAACCACCACGACGAAAACCTGTGGCTGCGGCGGAACCGTGACACCAACACCCGCGGCAGAGGCTGCGCAGATCCTGACGCCGTATAATTATGACTATACCAGCTATTACAATGCATTGTCGGCGGGCAGTTCTGGTAACGGAAGCTGCAGCTGCCAGCAGTAAACAAAAAACAGAGAAGAGAAAGTGATTTCCGCGGAACCGGATCTTTGCCGGTTCCGCGGAAAATACCGTCTGAACGCTCCGATATTTTCTCTAAAATCTGTAAAAACCCCTTGCAAAAATATCTGCAATATGGTATTGTATAGCTAGCACAGATTTGTATACAAATATTAAGTTTGTATACAAATGCGGCGGCTGTTGGACAGGCCGTTGAGAAAAAGAAAAGGAGAGGGTAGTTATGAGCAGTACGAGTTTTTCCCTGAAGGGCAAGGTAGCACTGATTACAGGCGCTTCCTACGGAATCGGTTTCGCTATTGCCAAGGCTATGGCGGGAGCCGGCGCGACGATCGTCTTCAATGACATCAAGCAGGAACTGGTCGACAAAGGCCTGGCAGCCTATAAGGAAGCCGGCATCGAGGCGCACGGCTATGTCTGTGACGTGACCAATGAGGACGCTGTGAATGCGTTCGTGGCCGAGGTCGAGGCTGAGGTCGGCGTGATCGATATTCTGGTGAACAACGCCGGCATCATCAAGCGGATCCCGATGATCGAGATGTCCGCGAAGGATTTCCGTCAGGTCATCGACATCGACTTAAACGGTCCGTTCATTGTTTCCAAGGCTGTGATCCCCAGCATGATCAAGAAGGGCCACGGCAAGATCATTAACATCTGCTCCATGATGAGCGAGTTCGGCCGTGAGACCGTATCCGCATATGCGGCAGCCAAGGGCGGACTTAAGATGCTGACCCGCAACATTGCTTCCGAGTACGGCGAGTACAACATCCAGTGCAACGGCATTGGGCCCGGCTATATCGCGACCCCGCAGACCGCGCCGCTGCGCGAGAAGCAGCCCGACGGTTCCCGTCATCCGTTCGACCAGTTCATCGTCTCCAAGACCCCCGCGGGACGCTGGGGCGAGGCAGAGGATCTGGGCGGCCCGGCTATCTTCCTGGCTTCCGACGCATCCGATTTCGTCAACGGCCAGATCCTGTACGTAGACGGCGGCATCCAGGCTTATATCGGCAAGCAGCCGTCGTAAGCGATGCTAAAGTGGGAGTAAGATTGAATGAATACAAGCATGGCGTCACTGGCGCCTTGCTTGCATGGAAATGTAAGATCCGCAGAAGAGAGGGTTATCCTTCTTTCTGTGGATCTTTTCATTTCGATGTGAGAAGTACGGCAGTGAGGCTATGCTCGTATAATATTTGTGATATCCATATGTATGCGAGAATGTCGCCACCATGAAATTATCAGACAACAGACGAAATATAAAGGAATAAACTATTTATAAAAAGAGACTTTTCAAATGCGAATTCTTTTGCTATAATAATTGGGCACGGAGTATGGCGTAGTTTGGTAGCGCGCTCGGCTGGGGGCCGAGAGGTCGCAGGTTCAAATCCTGTTACTCCGATGAGAAAGCCGCTGGGTCAGCGGCTTTTATTTATGAAGGCATCCATCACTTGTAATATAGCAGCTTTTTCTTTAGCATTCAGAAGCATCCATTTATCTAATACCGCACTTTGTTCCGGCGAAAGAGAAACCCCTTCTCCTGATGAGAAAAATTCTGCCAGAGTAATACCGAAAGTGTCGCAGAGACATTCCAGTTTGTCAATAGGAGGGTAGTAATTTTTTTGATACCAGGTAGCTATCGATGACTGTGGAATGCCTGAAAGCTTTGCCAGCTTGTAAACGGACCAGTTTCTGAGTTCCCTAAGTTCCGTTATTTTTGCCAACACATTAAACCTGATGCCCCTCCTTTCTCATTGAACAAAAATAGTTATCGATTACGATAATTTTAAATCGAAAAAACGATAGATGATAGCGCAACAAAGATTGAATTACTTTTTAAATATTCTTCTAAATCATTATGAACAAACAGATTACCTCAGTTATTCTAAAGGTAAAGAGCTATTAAAAGAAACCACGGCTTCGCAGGAAGCAGAATCAGAAAGAACAGCAGAATCTTCTGTCGGTGGTTCGGAAAGCGCGCTTGAAAGTTTGGGTCAGGAAATTGTGGATCATGTTGGAAATATCACACAAAGCCAGGATGAGCATGTGCTCATGGTGAAAAACGGATATCCGATGGCCTACCCGAACTGTCTTTATGGAGAAGTATTTGATGAATTTTTTGCCTCCCCGACCTGGGTATATTTTCAGGGAGATGGTGGGGAAAATGTCGTAGAGTTTACAGGCATCTGTACCTATATGGATGTTGAAGTGAAGGCCAGACTTCAGTTCATACTGAATATGGAAGAGGAAACATTTGAGACTGGGGCGCTTAGTTTTAATGATGTTCCGCAGAATAATTTAATTACATATGCACTGATTCAGAAGGCCTTTGAAGAATATGCTGAAGCTAACGGCATTGAACTGCCGGATGATGATTCTTTGTGGGATTATGATGAGGATGACGAGTCTTATTATGGCGATGCGGAGGCGGATGAATACATCCTTCCGTATAGCGATTGCCTGTATTATACGGAGGAGGATCTGCGCAGTTTAACGCCGGAAGAACTGCGGATTGCCAGAAATGAAATCTATGCCCGATATGGCTGTATATTCAAATCAGAGGATCTGCAGGAGTATTTTAATTCAAAATCATGGTATTACGGTACGATGCCGGTAAGTGATTTTGATGACTCCTGGTTAAACCAGTATGAGAAAGCGAATCGGGATTTGATCGTGGCAATAGAGGCAAAATAAACGATTGAATATGTCAGAGCCCTCGCCATTGCAGGTTTTCTGTCGGGCGAGGGCTTCTTTCAGCTCAGATAATTCCGCATTGTCTTCAGCGCGTTCTTCTCCAGCCGGCTCACCTGAGCCTGACTGATATGGATTTCTTCCGCAACTTCGGTCTGTGTCTTTCCTTCGAAGAAGCGCATATCGATGATATGGCGCTCACGCTCCGGCAGACGTTTCATGGCCTCGCTGAGCGAAATGTCTTCCACCCAGTTTTCCTCCATATTTTTCTTATCGCTGATCTGGTCCATGACGTAAAGCGGATCGCCACCGTCGGTGTAGACCGGCTCATAGAGGCTCATCGGCGTCTGGATGGCGTCCAGGGCATAAGTAATATCCTCCTTACTGATTCCGATCTCATCGGCAATCTCCGCAAGCGTCGGTTCCTTGGCATTTTTGCGAGTCAGCCCTTCCCGTGCATAGATCGCCTTGTAAGCTGTATCCCGCAGGGAACGGCTGACACGGATGGAGTTGGAGTTGTCCCGCAGGTAGCGGCGTACTTCGCCCATGATCATCGGCACCGCGTAGGTAGAAAATTTTACATTTTGAGATATGTCGAAATTATCGATAGCCTTGATCAGGCCGATGCAGCCAATCTGGAACAGGTCGTCTATGTTCTCGGAATTGCCGGAGAAGCGCTGGATTACGCTTAGGACCAGCCGAAGATTGCCTTTGATATACTGCTCCCGGGCCTCCACGTCCCCTTCCTTAATACGGCGAAACAATTCTTCCTTGTCCTCATTACTCAGAAGCGGCAGTTTGGCAGTGTTTACCCCGCAGATTTCTACCTTATACATAGACATCCCCAAGCCCTCCATATCATCTGATTAAGCCATCGCGCACATTCGGTATGCGTTCTATCAGAATGATGGACTTTTTCCGATGGATTTATACGATTGGAGGGTTGAGAATAATTACCTGTGAAAAATAAGAAAAAGCGCCTTGACAAAATACCGTCGGCGCATATAACGATAGCACAACCGGCAGACGTTATTCTGCAAGAGGTGTATTTTTGTAATGAAAAAATTTAAAATACATGTTATAATCATGAATCATGAAAATGATGCAGTCCCCCGGGGATACGCGGGGAATTGAATACTATAAAAGGCGAGAACGATCAGAGGAGGAACGGCGATGAGATACCGAAATGACCGGAACGGAAATCCCATTTCCCAGCTGGGATACGGATGTATGCGTTTCAGCAGGAAAGGAAACGCCATCGATTATGAAAAGGCGGAGCAGGAGGTGCTTCTTGCCATCGGGGAGGGCGTCAATTATTTCGATACCGCCTATGTCTATCCGGGCAGCGAGGAGTGCCTTGGCCGGATTCTGGACGAGAACCATTGCCGCGACAAGGTCAATATCGCGACAAAGCTGCCTCAGTATCTCATGCGGTCGGCAGCGGCCATCGACAAGACGTTTCGCGAGGAACTCTCCCGCCTGCGCACGGATCACATCGATTACTATCTGATGCATATGTTCACGGATCTTGCGGAGTGGGAGAATCTGAAGAAACTGGGGATGGAGGACTGGATCCAGCGGCAGAAGGAAGCCGGAAGCATCCGCAATATCGGATTTTCCTATCACGGCGAGACGGAGATGTTCCTTAAGATCCTGAACGCCTACGACTGGGATTTCTGCCAGATCCAGTACAATTATCTGGACGAGCATACCCAGGCGGGGCGGCGCGGCCTTCAGGCCGCGGCCGAAAAAGGAATTCCGGTCATCATTATGGAGCCGCTGCGGGGCGGAAAACTGGTGAATCTTCCGGATAAGGCGAAGGCAGCGTTGGCCGCCGACAGCCACGGCTATACGCCGGCGGAACTGGGACTGCGGTGGCTTTATAATCAGCCGGAGGTGACCTGCGTGCTGTCCGGCATGAACTCCATGGACATGGTGAAGGAAAATATCCGGGTTGCGTCGGAAGCCGGTCCGGGGGATCTGACGGAGGAAGACCTGAAAATCGTCGGGCAGATCCGGACGATCATCCGCGAGAAAGAGAAGGTAGGCTGCACGGGCTGCCGTTATTGTATGCCCTGCCCGAAAGGCGTGGACATTCCCGGCAATTTCTACTATTACAATCTGATGTATATGGAGAAGAAATCGTCGGCCCGTTTCGAATTCGCCCAGAACATGGGCATGCGCAGGGAGCCGGGCTTTGCGTCCCAGTGCGTGGGCTGCGGCAAATGCGAGCAGCATTGTCCCCAGCATATCAGTATCCGCGAGAAGCTGAAGGAAGCGGACCGCGAACTGCGGCCGCTGCCTTATAAGATCGGGATTAATGCGGCGAGGAAGTTTATGCTGCGTTAGATAATTCATCGGGTGTAGGCGGGACGAGAGGTCCAACTGGCGTGAGCAGACCGGGAAAAGCGGGCGAACCAGGTGAGGTATAGTGAGAGGATTGTGCTGAGTGAGCAGACTATACAGAGCCATTAGCCCTTGTTGCGTGAACGAATCAGCTCAATGGGCGGACTGGATAGACCAGTCAGATTAACTAGGGAGATTCTTGAATAATGATACATAACATTGTATTTGACATGGGAAAGGTACTGATTCATTTCGACCCGGAGCGTTACGTCAGACGTCTGGGGGTGACACCACAGGAGGAGAAGCTGCTGCTTAACCAGGTATTCCGCTCCGTGGAGTGGGTTCAGATGGACCGCGGCGACATCGACGAAGCGGAGGCGGTGCGGCGGTTCTGTGAGCGGATTCCGGCTCATTTGCACGAATGTGTGCGGAAGCTGGTCTTTGAGTGGGACGAGCCGGTGATGCCGGTGGAAGGGATGTATGAGCTGGTGGAGGAGTTAAAGAACGCCGGTTACGGTATCTATCTGCTGTCCAACGCCAGCGTTCGGCATCCGCAGTATTGGCCGAAGATTCCGGTAAGCCGGTTCTTCGATGGCCTGGTAGTGTCGTCGGAGGCGGGTTACATGAAGCCGAGGGAAGAGATCTACCGGGTGCTCTGCGAAAGGTATGGGCTGAAGGCGGAAGAATGCTTCTTTATCGATGATCTGCCGGCCAATGTGGAAGCGGCTCGGCATGTCGGGATGAGTGGGATGGTATTTCATGACGGAGATATGGACGAGGTGCGGGAGGAACTGAGAAAGGAGAAGGGTAAGGATAAGCGCAGTGCAAAATCAGCAGGAAAATTGTATAAAATGACATAATATGTCACTTTGATAGTCTATTATGTTATTTGGGCAGACAAATAGAAGAAAATCTTGACAGAAAATGAGAAAAGCAATATATTTATTTTGTTACTTTATGACAGTGTAATTTTCTATTTATTATTCTATTCGAGGAGGATTTATTTATGGCATTTGATCCCAAAAGTTACAAACCACCTGTCAGTAAGAAATTGCCAGTTGTACTCCTGTTGGATGTAAGCGGCAGTATGTCAGGAGAAAAGATTAATAATTTATATGATGCAACTGTCGAGATGATTGATACCTTTGTTGCGGAAGCGGCCCGGGAGACGATTATTAATGTGTCTATTATCACGTTTGGCTCAGATGTAAAGCTGCATACTCCATTTACGCCGGTTGCAGATTTACAGAGAACGGGAATTGGAAAATTCCATGCGGATGGAATGACACCGTTGGGCACTGCTTTAAGGATGGCGAAAGATATGATAGAGGATAAAACGGTGCTTCCTTCTCCAATCTATACACCGGCAGTTGTATTGGTTTCTGATGGGTACCCGAACGATGATTGGAACAGACCGTTACAGGCATTCCTTTCTTCCGGACGTACGCAGAAATGCCAGAGATTTGCAGTTCAGATAGGAAGCGACGCGGATAGTGGAATGTTGGAGCAGTTCACGGGCGATAAGAATATGGTTTTCTTCGCTGAGGGCGCTTCTGATATTGCTCAGTGCTTTAAGAAGGTAACTATGTCTGTTTCTACGCGTTCTCGCTCCAGTAATCCTAATGTTGTACCGACACTGAATGACGCTGCCTATGAAAATAAGAAGCCGGAATTTAATAGCGATGACGATGATGAATTCATTTAACAGGAGGAATAAGTTATGGGTATGGCAATTGCTAATCCGGAAGAATTGATCGCATTTTCAAATCAGCTGGAACACTATCTTAATGTAATTGAAGAAGAGACGGGACGGTTAAATTCGGCATTTCAGCAGCTTGGAGAAACCTGGCAGGATCAGCAGAGGGCTTCTTTTGAGGAGATCTATAATCAGTTGCAGGCCGTGTTGACTTCCTTTAAGGAGAATGCGTCAGAGCAGATACCGCACCTGAGGGTAATGGCTGAAGACTTGAATACTTATTTGAGAAGGTAATGATAATGGGCTGTTCGGCAAATGTACTTAATATTGACATATTGAAAGAGTCAATAGATCTGATTGTAGGCATTACAGACGATACGTATCAGAGATGTGACCGAGCGCTTGATACTTGCAATCGGGTGGTAGAGGAAACCCAGAACGAGGAGAATGTCAGCAGAGGGCTGCTGGAAGCGGCTAAGGCGGTGGAGGCGGCAAAATATGCGATATTGGCAGAGGCAGAAGCGGAACTTGCGGCAGCGGTAGCGGAGGAAGCTGCTGCCGTATATTCCGGTAATCCTGTTGCGGCTGCGGCTGCAGCTGCTAAAATCTCGCGTGTCACGCGGCGAGTGGCTGAAGCTAGAGAGGAATATGAGCAGGCGAAACAGCATCGGGAACGGCTGGAGCAGCGGTATGAGATGGCGGTTGAGTGTGTTAAAGAAGCACAGGAAATGTTTGAAACTATACAGAACGCATTTCATTTTTCAAGAAGAGAAATTGAGAGAGCAACGGAAGAAGGCCTTACCCGCCTTCAGTGGGCGTATGAAGATCTGAGCAAATATGTATCTGAGACTGCTCCGGAGGTTTTGATAGAAACCTCGGAATGGCGCAATTGGGAGCCGGATGAAAAGAAGCCAGTTTCTCCTATGACGGTTCATGACCGTTTAAATGTGAGTAATGCAGTTTTAAATTCCATATTGGTATATCTTTATGCAACAGATATAGGTTTTAGAAATATGGTTGATGGCTATCGGAATGAGGCCAAGACTACGGGGAACAGAGATAGCGTGATATTAAAGATCAGAAAGAATATGGCTGGGCGTCTGGCGGAAGAGACTGTGATCAAAGCATTTTCTCCGTTGGGTGAACGGGTGGAGACACAGGAAAGGGTTTATTTTGACGATGGAGGTTATACAAAGGTAGACCTTATCGTCAGAAAGTTGAAACAGCCTTTGATCCTAGGCAAGGGCGAAGGAATGGGGGCCCGAGAAGGCGCCGATCTGGCGGTGGAGGTCAAATCGGGGAAAAAAGAATATCTTTATTCGCAAATGTCACATATGCAGAAACAGGCAGAAGGTCATACAAAGCTTTCGTGTACAGTTTGTACCAGAGATATCAAAGAACTTTCATCGGAAAAGGAAGCGGAACTGCGCAAAACGATGGCAGAAGCTGGGTCACCTCTTTTGGGAATGCTGCCTTTGAAAGAGGAACTGGATGCAGCTTGTATCGAATTTGTATTGGGAGAAAAAAAGAATGTTCAGTGAACCGAGATTTTATATGGAACAAAGCAAAAATTTTTTTGCCGAAAATGTCCGGGATGCATTCGGAGAATCAATAGTGGATCAGTTATACAACCCTGTCCTTAATGAAATGGGACGTTTACAGATGGCGTACGATCAAGCCGAGGGACAGAAGATACGGATTCAGATGAAATTAGGAGAATTGAGGATGATCTTATGACAAAAAGAGATACGATAGATGTTTTACTGAAAAAAATGGACGAAGCGTTGGTGAAGCGTGAAAGAGACTGGCAATTCATAGAGAGTCAGTATGAGTCTATGGAGAATGGACATATCCGCAGTTCGGATTATCCTGAATATAAAAAGCGTAAAGACGATGTGGCAAGACGCTTTGATTCTGAATTTCACCAATATCAGCAGGAATTGGATGACTGGTGCAGGCAGGTTCGAAGAAGACAGCCGCATTTGATGGAACTGTCCGATGAGTTTTTGAATAGACGGGGGTTTATTCCAAGATATATCGCACTTGGAAAGCTTTATATTCAGTACGAGAATTTTATTGCCGACGTGCCGAGAATGGTGGAATTCCCGTTCGAAAAAAGTATGTATGTTACCGGGGACGAGCAGAACGATTTGATTCATAAGCTTTTTCTGCGTTTAATGTATGCGCTGCCGGCCGGTAAGCTGGAATTTTATGTATTTGATCCAATGGGACTGGGAAATGCAGTTAGTGTATTTAACAGTCTTTTTTCGAATGGAGTGGTATTTCCTACAAAAAGGGTAATGACTGATAAGGATGAACTAAAAAAGGAGTTGAAAAAGACTCTGGAATATGCTCAGAATCTGATTCAAAATGAATTTGACAACACATGTCCGGATTGGGCGGAATACAATCGGCTCATGTATTCCAGACGGGATTTTGAGAAGATTAAACCATATAAGGTGTTTACGTTCATAGATGTGCCTACAGATATGGATGATGAGAGTTTTAAGATGTTTCAAAAGATTCTGTATCAAAGCCGGAGATGTGGTTTCCTCGTTGTGTTCTCTTACAATGAAGTTACCCTGGAAGCCGAGGAAAGCAGATACAGTTCTGTGGCCATGAATTTAAAAAAATGCATTGAAGAGAGCCAGCCGATGCATGAGGTTGTCAATCGTTCGTCAGACAGCTGGCAGCCAGCAAAGCTTTCTGTTAAACACAGGGGAGAGCGGCTGCCGGATGGTGATAAGATTCAGGAATTGCTTGGGATATATAGCCAGTATCTGAGAAGCGCCGCGGAAAGCAGGCAAAAGACGTTTAACAGTCTGCGTGTGGACGAAGAGTTATATAGCAGAACTTCAGAAGATGGTCTGTTGATTCCGATCGGCTTTGCGGAAGCGAGCGACAGGCTGATAGAAGTTGCTATCGGAAATGAGACGCCGCATTATTTGATTGGCGGAACAACAGGGTCCGGGAAATCCAATTTCCTGAATAACTTGATACTGAGTGCATGCTGTCGGTATAGTCCGAAGGAATTGGAAGTGTATTTGCTTGATTTTAAGGAAGGTGTAGAGTTTACTCAATTTGCCGATCCGAACCTTCCTCATGCAGGGTTGATAGCTACTGTGTCGGATACAGAGTATGGAATCAGCGTACTTAATTATTTAAGGGAGGAAGTAAGACGCAGGTATTCGTTGTATAAAAAAGCTGGAAGCAAGGATATAGAGGCATTCCGCGGGAGTCACCCGCAGGAATTAATGCCAAGAATACTTGCTATTATTGATGAATTTCAAGTGCTATTTGAAAATTCTGAAAAAGATCAGACAATAGAAACTCTCGTGACACTGGCAAAGCAAGGACGGGCATGTGGAATTCATCTCGTGCTTGCTACTCAGACGTTGAAAGGTTTGGATTTTGGCGCTATTGGGGGCCAGTTTGGCGGAAGGATTGCCCTTAAATGTTCGGCGGAGGATTCTAAGCTATTATTAGGGGGAATTGGAAGTAATAATGAGGCAGCTGCGGCCTTGAAGATTCCTTTTGCGATAATGAATACGACGCAGGGAAATGTGACAGGCAATATCAAGTTTTCTGTTCCTGAAATGAAGACGGAGATTATTAAGACAACTATTAAAGAAATGTATTCTAACGAGACTAATGGAGGAAGATGCAGAGAAATTAAGATCTTTGAGGGACAGTGTATGCCCGTTTTTCCGATGGAACGCGAATTTGAAACTCATGGCGGAGTATCGTTGAATCTGGGGCAGGTTATAAGTTTTAAGGCGGATTCGTTGTATATTGGTCTGGAAGCATTAGAGGAGAATAATATATTAGTTTGCGGAAGCAGCCTTCTTATGAAGAAAGGAATTCTGAAAGCAGCGCTTAAATCTGCCCTGAAATGCGATATGATCGATGAAGTGATATATATTGGTAATCGTGGATCTACAGAGACTGTGATGGGCGTATCGAAAAAGATAAAGTGTTTTGCCAGCAGTAAAGAGTTCTTGTCGGCGTACAGAGAAGATTTAAACAGTAGCCGCAGGTTTGTTGTTATGGATAACTGCAATCTGGTGAAAGAAGTTAATTTTCCAACAGGATATGTTACTTCTTTGACAGGCGAAGCAAAGGAACTGAGTGATTTTATCGAGAATGCTAATATAAATTCAAGTTATGTTATGGCTTTGTATGACCGGGCCAATAGTATCAAGAGCAGTAAGCTGCCGGACAAATCATTTCGGCATAAAATAGGGGTTGGCCTTAATGCAGAAGAGGCAAATAATTTCCTGGGGAATTCTCCTATTGTCCGGATTCAGAATACAGGCCGGAACAGGGCGTTTTACTCAGAAGGCGGAGAGATAAGAGCCTGGTTCAGACCATATGTGGAGGCGGAAGATGATCAGCAGGATTAATGTAGTTGTGGATGCTTCTGGCAGCATTGCTGAGAACGGGAAGGATTCTGTGGTAAAATATCTGCTGAACCTATTGCCGGGGATGATTGAGATGAATGGGTATGGTTCATATGAAACAGAGTTCCTGCAGTGGTCTGCTCGGATATTCCCCTTGGAAAGTTCCGCAAAGCTTCATTTTGACGGTGAGACTTGTCAGGAGTCGTTTGTACAGTATCTAGAGCAAACGGGAGATGATACGGCTACGCTTCTGATCAGTGACGGGGATTTTCTTCTGAACCGTGAGCAGCAAAAGAGTATCAGAAATCTCAAACGAAGGATTTTCTGTATTGCGGTCGGGGCGGACGCGGAACTTGGTGTTTTGAAAAAGATATCGTCGTATCCGGTCATATTCCGGCCATACGACATCGCAAATGTATTCGCGTTAGTGGACAGATTAAATAGTAGCGAGGAAATGGAATGATATGCGGAGGTGTTTCCCTACAGGGAAGTTATCATGATATAAATCAGGACAATTTTGCGGCTGAGAAGTTTGACGGCGGGTATGTGCTGGTCGTTTCTGACGGTTTGGGGAGCAGAATGAATTCCCAGACCGGCTCCCGGATGGTCTGCAAAAGTGTTTTGCAGGCGGTGAACGCGGAAAATTCAAAAGAAATATTGGATGACTGCCAGAAATTTATTGAAACCATTCATAAAAACTGGCTGAGTTCCCTCGGTGATTATTGTGTAGAACAGTGTTATGCAACTGTTCTCTGTTGTATCGTAACATCGGAGAAGATTATAGCTTTGAGACTGGGTGACGGTTTTCTGGCATATGTGACGGCGGCCGGCCCCAAAGTTCTTTTTGATGCCAAAGAGGAATACTTTGCGAATCAAACAGACTGCATGATGGAAGAATTGAATCTGCAGTACTGGGAGTATACGGAGGATTCTGCGGATGGTTTTATAGGGGCAATTGCCTGTACGGACGGATTGGAGATCGATCCTCTGAATGAGGAAGGCTATTTGGCTTTTGCCAAAGATTTTGTTGAAGGATATGCAGGCATGAATTCAGACATGATCGCAGAACATATTAGGGGTTGGTTATCGGAATGGCCTGGTCACGACGATAAGACTATCGCTTTTTTGCTGAAGGAGGAACGCCATGAGCAGAACGTTATATGACAAAAATGGCCGGGCGCATGTAATCAACGATCAGCCGATAGCCAGCGGGGGACAGGGTGCGGTTTATAGAACGACAGAAGCCAATATTGCGGTAAAACTGGAGCGGAACAATGAAGGCGAGGAGATCATGGATCCGGACAGGAACGAAAAGTTTATGAATATACGTTTGCTGCCCATTCCCGGTAATGTGAACATAACGCTTCCGCTCGTCGTTCTTAAAGAGCAGGCCGGCTATGTAATGACATTGCTTGGCGGTATGGAATCCTTTGAAGGTGCGTTTGAAAAACGGTCAGAAGCTTTATATACGAATGCGTGGCTTAAGAGCCTGTTTGAGGGTGTGGAAGAAGAAAACAAGAAAAATACCGAAGAAATGGTGCGTAATTTCGGAGATTATATATTGACCGGCGGAAAGAGACGGCGAATGCAGGCTTATTTAAAATGTGCCGCGATTTTATCAAAGCTCCATGCGAATGGGCTTGTATACTGTGACTTTTCTGCAAAAAATGTGTTTATATCAACAAACCAGAAATATTCGAATGTCTGGCTGATCGATGCTGATAATTTGAATTATCAGAGTATAACAGTCAGTGAAGGTGGGTTTTATACGCCAGGCTATGCGGCTCCGGAGGTCGTGCAGGGAAAAGGCTGTACCTTTTATTCGGATGATTATTCATTTGCGGTTTCATTGTTCTGGCAGTTGACGGGACAGCATCCATTCAAGGGAGCGTGTGTGGAGAATGATGAGGATGAATTCGCGGATGCTGCCGATGAAAAAGCTTACGCAGGGCTTTATCCTTGGATAGCGGATCCTGATGATGACAGTAATGCGGCAGGTAGTATGCCGATCCCGTATGTATACATATTGAGCGATCGGATAATGGCGTATTTTAATCGGACATTTTCGGAGACGGGGAAGAAAAAAAAGACTTCACGCACATCAGTGTTTGAATGGATGGAAATCTTGGCGTATGAACTGGATCATACGGTAAAATGTCATCATTGTGAAATGGAATATGTCTCAGATCAGCCTCAGTGTCCGTGGTGTGACTGTGATGACAATCAGCTCATCAGTCTTGAATCTTTCTGTTGGGAGGATGGAAGGACTGGCACCATGATATGGTCTTTTTGCCAGGAATGCAGTGAAGGAGACAGAAAGAATATTCCAGCTAGACTGGCGGAGGGAGTGCTTGCGGATCGGCTGGATGCGGCCCTTTTTGAAGTAGAAAGACGCAAGGATAAGCTGATATTTTCCAATTTTGATCCGGGTTATAAGTTTCAGTTTCGAAGAAATGACGGGAGTCATATTTTCGCGGGTGGAGTGGTGGAAGCTGGACTTGAGGAACAAATTATCTGTATATCCCAAAGTACGGAAAAAACTTTAAAAATTGAGGTTAAAGTGGTATGAAAATAAGAGATCTGAAGACGCAGGCTGAAAATACATTTCGGGATGTACAATGTAAATTGATAGGTTCGGTCAAGATACTTGCAGTGTCTGGTCATATTGAGTTTTCCGGGGAAAATAAGTATAAATTTGTATCTGCCGATCAGACATTTTTATTCAGCATTGAGGAAGAAAGGATTGCGAAACAAGTTAAAGACTATTTGTATAGAAAATATTCAAATCTGGCGCAAGTTATAGTGGGCGGAGAAAATGGTACATTTTCACTCTATATATGCTTTTTCAACCACATGGAGCTCTGGGGGAAGTTGTCGTTTATACTTCAGGAAGATGTGCAGAAGCAACTCAGGAAAAAGGGACTCCTGACAGATAAGAAAGATATTCAAGGGCAGATTAAAGATAATTTTGAAATGAGCGATGGGATAGAATTCTGCATTGCGTATACGTCGGGAAACTACTTTTCGGAGGAAGCAGATCCGGATAGTGACAGAGTTGATGAAGACGATGACTGGTTTTATGATGAGGACGAAGAAGAAAGCAGTTCGTCTGAGGAAAAGCAGATGCAAGGCGCAGCGTCTAAGTGTATCAAGATATATGGAAGGGACTATGCGCTGCAGCTTCGGCAGGGGCAGAATCAGTATGAGGAAATGCTTGTGGCGGAAAAGCTGGATACATCCAGGAGAGATGTCCCCAGTATGGCGCTCGCAATGGGAGGCCTTGATATAACAGATTCTCAAACTTATATGTCCTCAAAAGTAAAGGAACTTTTGAGCGATAAGTCAGGATATCTGGAACTATGGAATCGTTATGCGGCCCTGGAGGGTGATCTGCTGCTGAAACGAGCCAGAAATATAGGGCTTCTTCAGATTGACAAAGGGTCTGTCAGTATAGAGGGCGATAATCTGATCATCAATCTGAAGTCGGGACAGGATAACAAACTGCAGTATCTGAATAAAGGCGATTCTTTGTTGTTTTCAAAGAATGTGCCATTATATCTTCAGGACGAGATTATGACCTGGCAGGAATACCGTAGCCTGAAATACGGTCCGTCAGAGAATACCAAAGGAGGCCTCCAGAACGGTTCCAGGGACGTCCGTGTAGAAATAAAAGAGATCTATCCATGGGGACTTACAGTAGAGAATAAAGGAATTTCAGGCGAGTATGTGTCGCTGTCGATTGAAGGAGATGAACAGCAGATCATACGGAGGGAGAATGCCAGGATAATGATCGAAAACGGAGAGTCCGCGAATCCGGTTCTGGGTCTGCTGATTGAAGGAAGGTCTGCGGCGGGCCTTACACAATGCTGGCCTGACAGCAGGCTGGCTCCGCTTTCAGATTTTGTAAAGAAGAAGATATTTAAAAATGAACCGACGCAGACTCAGCTGGATGCCATCAGTATAGCGCTGAATACTCCGGATATAGCGGTGATACAGGGACCGCCCGGAACCGGTAAGACAACAGTTATCACGGCAATCATTGAACGGCTGAATGAGTTGGCAGATAAGAATACTGTGAATAAAGGACAGGTATTGGTAACAAGCTTTCAGCACGACGCGGTCAGAAACGTTATTGACCGTTTAAGTATTAATTCTCTTCCAACAATTAAATTTGGTAAGAAGGATGACGAAGATGACACCATGGAGAGAAAACTGGAAGCCTGGTGCCAGACGGTAACGGATAAGCTTCTTGAAAAAAATCCGGCGCTTCGTGGGAATGCGGTGAAACAGAAATTGCTGGAGTTGTATAATTTCTATTATAGTTCACCGAGCAGGGAAACGGGGCTCGCCTTTTTAGAATATGCGAAAAAAATTAACGATGACGGTACTATAAATCAAAAAATCGAATTGTTGCTGGAGGAATTCCGGATCCATTCGCAGGAAGAAGATACGGGGGAAGAGTTACTCAGAAAAGTGCGGCGCCTTCGAGTAACGCCGGAGGGTTTTTGTGATCATGGCTCGGACGCAGCCTATGAAGTGATGGATCGGATCGAGAATTTCATTGATAAAGGCAATGCGGAAAATATATTTATCATGGATACCCTCCGTCAGGCGTCAAATTGGGGGACGGCGGAAGCTTCAGCGGAATTGTTGGATAAATTGACGAAAGCGAAGAGGCTGCTATTGGAAAAAATAATTCCTCAGCCGATATATCGGGTTGAGAAGCCGAGAAAGGAAATTACCCAAATATATGAAGAAATCCGGGGACGGCTGAGAAATCCTCAGAATGAGGTAGAGGAGATTCTTTATGAACTTCTGAACGAATTGGAAAATAATCCAATAGCGGTGAAAAAGGTTGTTGAGAATTACAATTTCGTGTTTGCCGCGACAACACAGCAAAGCGAAGGAAAGGATATCAAAGCGGCCAAGGAAGTTAGACGGGGAGAGCACGCGGTATATGATACAGTGGTAGTCGATGAGGCGGCGAGAGTGAATCCAGGTGATCTTATGGTTCCTATGGCACAAGCGCGCCGGCGGATCATACTGGTTGGAGATCATCGCCAGCTTCCGCATATTTATAACGAAGAGGTTATAGAAAGTCTTAATGCGGATAACCTGATCGACCAGGAGAATAACATTGAGACCACGCTTTTTCAGTATCTCATGCAGAATGCGAGAAAGATGTCTGAGGAAGACGGGATTCCAAGAACAATAACTTTGGATAAGCAGTACAGGATGCATCCGATGCTGGGAGAATTTGTAAATAATAATTTTTACAAAAAGTATGGAGAAGGATTTTCATCTCCTCTCGGAGCGGAATATTTTGAACAACCGTTCTATGAGAAACCGTTAGTATGGGTGGATATGAAGCATTCTTGCGGCGGCGAGATGATGAGAGGAACTAGCCGTGTGAGGCTGTGTGAGGCAGAGTATATCGCTAAAGTGGTGCGGAAGTTCAAAGCATCCGAAAAAGGGAAAAAGCTTAATTATGGAGTGATCAGCTTTTATAGTGCGCAGGTAAAAGAGATCCAAAGACAGCTGGGTGATCTGAAAAAAGAAGTCAGAGTAGGAAGCGTGGATGCTTTTCAGGGCATGGAGTTTGATGTGATTTTCCTGTCGATTGTGAGAACGAATAACCAGGTTCCGAAGTTCTTGGATATGGAACGCTTAAGAGGCAGTGAAGCGGGCGGTGAGGAAAAAACGGAAGAAACGAAGAATTATCGTGAGCATGTTGGGAGAAAGATATACGGGTTCCTGACATCCCCAAACCGTTTGTGTGTGGCCCTGAGCCGGCAGAAGAAGTTGCTGATAGTTGTAGGAAACAGCGATATATTTCATACAGGAAACTGGGCTGTTATTGCGGAAAAATGTATTCCGGCCATGAAGAATCTATATGAACTGTGTACTGCGGAAGGGGTGATTATCGATGGCGCTGCCGAAAGTGTTTAGTTTGTTTGGAACACGGGGGTATGAAGAGCGCTTTCCCCAGTTTGGGATTATCGGAAGACCGAAGAACCTTTTCTATACTTGCTATTATTATGATGTTCGCTTTCCGATAGCAGATAAAGAGAGGGATCAGGTTTTAAATGTGTTTGAAAAGGCGGTATTAAAATATCTTAATTTGAAGCCTGGTTCAGTCGATGAAACAGCAGAGGTATTGTGTCTGAATAAGGATTTGGTTAACTTTATTTTGATACGTTTAAAAGAACAGGGATTTACAGATAAAGATAACATGTTGACGGATAAAGGAAAAAATATACTGGGAAGCTATAAAAAGGAGAATGAAAAAAGCATAAAATATATTTCCGGACAGATATTTGTTTGTTGTTCGGATGTTAGTAGAATATTGCCATATATTCATGTAAATCCAATGGAAAATGAAAGTGTTTTGGAATGCGAATATGGTAAGATCAAAATTGCTGTTGGAGATATAGGCGACGGGAGGACGATAAGCGGCAACTACCTGAATAAAAGACCGGAGAGTTTGGAAAGGCCGGCACTCCTGAAGACTGAGCAGATCAGAAAAGCGGTTTTAGAGTATAATCGGCTTGGTATTTCTCTGGCTAATAATTTCGAACCATTATCTCTCGATAAGGAATACGCAATAGAGAACACCTATTCCGGCAGGGTAGCTTTGCATTTACAGGCGGCAGTTCAAAAAGGAAATACGGATGAAGTTCTTGTTTCAGAAGGATTTGTTCCTCATCTGGATTTTCTGGCGGAGCAGATAAAAAGGGACTATCCAGAGGTATATAGAGCGGTTAAAGAGAGCGCGTTAGTATCCGTACAGGAAACAGGAGAAAAAGCGGGGAAAGAACCAAAAACAAGAAAATATCCTGAAATCTATAAGCTGCTGTTGAGAAAAAAATATAGTAATGAGACGAAATATCTTGATGAAAAAAGAGAAGAGGCAAATGAAAAGAAAATAAATATTATAAAGTGCTTCGGCGCAATAGAGTGGTGTTTTCATTATTATTTAACAAAATATCCCGTACCAGAAGATCTGGTTGGAGCGTTCTGCGCCCAACGGACAGCAGAAGATAATGAAGTTATCATTAAGGATATTCTCGGAAGGATAGGCCTGAAAAATGTGAATGAGAGCAATAAGGCGTTAATATCTAACCTGCACCCGGAAAAAATCAAGGAGTATTTGCAGGCTGAAACGCCGATTCCTTCGATATATATGGTATTTCCACTGGCTCTGGCGGAAGCGTCGCAGGATAGCTACAGCAGCATACATAAATTGATAAACGTTATGCCGGATTTAATGGATTTTCTCGCCTGTCTGAATCGAAGAGCGCAGAATTTGCGGCATAATAGTTCGGAATCGGATTGGGGCGTGTCGGATGACGAAATTGAAGAAAGAACATTAAAATTGGTACATACAGTACTTCCTGAGATTGACCCGGGTAGCTATGAAGTATCAGAGCGGCGGGAAGACATATCTCAGATACGTATAAGAGCAGAGTTGAGTCTGTCGAAAAAAATGGGATCTGTGCTGTATTATTCTCTTGAGAAAGATCTCAGGAATGAATTGATGAGAATATCTCCTGATAAAAGCGAGAATAATTTGCCGGCCCCATACGAGTACAGTCTGGGTTTGGCTAGAATTGCTGAGATGAATATGATACAGGTATTAGAGAATATTCAAAGAAATCAAAAACGGACGAAGGAGGAAGCATTAAAAAAGATTGAGGAATGGCTTGGGGAGAAAGTCCCGGTTCCCATATCAACGGTGGGGAAAAGATTTTACCAGAATGTTCTGGAAGGAGGGCAGCGGGGAACCCTTGGAGCCTATTGCATTGTTCTGCTTTCCTCAATGACGGATTCCGGGGTTTACAGCGGAATTTTAGATGACCTGAAAATGGCGGATTATGTAGGAACCATAAGCAGAATCTGTGAGTTGAGAGCCCATGGAAATAGTATTGGATTGTGTACAGATATAAAGCAGTTGAACAGTTTACGCGATAAAGTGATTGACTCAATCAAAATAACAAGGAGGATGTTGTGATGGAACAGATGGAAAAAGACAGTGCAGAGGATATAAAAGAGAAATATGAACAGTTCGAGGCGGAGCTTACTCGGTTGCGTGCTCTTAAGGATGAACTGGAAAAAAAGCTTGTTGAGAAAACCCAGGAGGAGCAGGCAAGAGCGGAAGAACTGGAACGCTATAAAGAATGCGAACAACAGTGGAAGACGGAAAAACTTTTGCTGGATGAAAGAGAAAAAAAGACCGGTGAGGTTGAAGCATGGTTAGGACAGCGCGAAAAAAGGATTGAAGAAAAAGAGCATGAACTAAGAGAAGTTGATAAGGAACTGGTATCAAGGAAGCTTGAATTGGATGATAAAGAGCAAAAGTCGCAGGGGAAGGAGCAGATTCTTTCTGATTGGGCAAAAAAAATAAATGACCAGCGGAAAGAGATGACTATCCGGGAGACGGAAATAGCAAATAGGGAGTTAGAATTGCATGACCAGGAGACGAAACTGGAGCAGGAAAAGCAAAGTCAGCAGATTCTTTTAGGGAAAGAATTGTTGAATAAGAGAAAAGAATTCGAACAGTCTCTTGGAGAAGAAAGAATTAAATATACCGAAGAACTTCATCGTAATTTTGCCGATCTTCGCACCGAATTTGAGCGTGCCCTGGAAGAAGAACGTGCCCGGTTATGTAATCAAATGAATGATTTTGTCAGGAAAGAGAGGGATGAACGTTTAAACGTTCTGGAAGCGGAGATCGCTGAAAGAAAAGAGGAAATAGAGCGGCGAGAGAATCAGTTGAAGGAAAGAAACAATGGTCTGAATGAAAGGGAAAATAAACTTGCGAAGCAGGAATGTGATCTTGAGGTCAAGGAGCAGAATCTTGCTCTGAAAAAAAGACGTCTTGAGCTTGAGGATCAGAGATTGGATGATAGGGAGGGGGAAATAGAGGACATCGTTGAAGATCGGATGAAGGGTAAGGAGAAGGAATACCGTGACCGAATTTCAGATCTTATGCAGGAGTGTGAAGAACTGCGGGAACAGGTGAAAAATGCAAATAATGAGAACCTTCAGCTGCAGAGCATAAGGGCAATCTATCCGGAGGGGCCGGAGATCCTTCAAAAGCAGATTCAGGAGGCCAGGAGAGAAAAGGATCGGTTGGCGAGAGAACTGGCTGAACGTCCTGAAAAAGAACTGGCCGACAGATATGAAGTATTGAAACAAGAAAATGAGCAGCTTAAGAGAGACAAAGCAACTCTGGAAAAGGAAAACCAGGAATTCAGAGATGCACCGGAGCAGATCAGCCGTTTGGAATCACAGAACAGGTTGCTGCAGTCCCAGAAAGAGAATTATAAATCAGAAAGAGACGAATTGGATAACAGGTGTCAGACTCTGCAGGCGAGGATTGAACGCCTGTCTACCGCAGAGGGCAGGTTAGCCGACAGGGATGAAAGGATTGAGGAAATAAAGAGGGGAATTATCACGGATATGTTCAATTCGCAGGTTCCTAATGAACCGGACGAAATAAAATGGCTGGAGGGAATAAGGAAAAATTGTAAAGAGTATGGGTTGTCATTTCAGAAAAGAATCCTGTATGCATTTCACACGGCCCTGAAGATCGCGGATTGGTCTACAATCACGGTTTTGGCTGGTGTCAGCGGTACCGGAAAGTCTGAGCTGCCGCGCTTATATGCCAAATTCGGTGGCTTGAATTTTATTAATGTTCCGGTTCAGCCGAATTGGGATAGTCAGGAATCCATGCTGGGATTTTTTAATTCCATTGATAATCGGTTTGATCCGCAGCCTTTGCTGAGATTTCTTGTACAGTGTACGGAGGATGAAGAATACAGTAATTATATGAGTATCGTCTTGCTGGATGAGATGAATCTGGCACATGTAGAGCATTATTTTGCGGAATTCCTGAGTAAGCTGGAAAGCCGGCGAGGAACAAATAAAGATCATGTTCCAACTGTGGAGGTTAAATTAGGAGCTGGAGTGGCAGCATATCAGCTAAAGTTGGCCAGGACGATTCTCTGGACTGGTACGATGAATCAGGATGAGACGACGAAATCTTTGTCCGATAAGGTCCTGGACCGGGGCATCGTTATCAATTTCCCGCGGCCGACAAGCCTCAGCCGCCGAAAAGATATGGGAAATCTTGATGATATGGTGGTGAAGAGCGGGCGGCCTATGTTAAGGAAAGGGACGTGGAGCAAATGGATCAAACGTGAGATCACGTTTGAAGGGGATCAACTGGACGAGTTATTAAGCTACAAATCCATAGTGGAGCAGATCAATGATTCGTTGGAGGGGGTTGGAAGAGCCCTGGGACACCGAGTATGGCAGTCGATAGAATATTATATTGCAAATTATCCGTTGGTGATTGCGGCCCAGAACGAGGCTAAGGGTGAATTGACGAGCGAATTGAAGGCAGCAATGCAGGATGCATTTGAAGATCAGATCGTACAGAAAATCATGCCGAAACTGAGAGGAATCGAGACTCGTGGAAAGGGCGAAGAAAAACTGCGTGAGATTGAACAGACATTAGAAGATGCAGGATTTGATAAACTGAAAGATGATTTTGAAATTGCCTGCGAACAGGGCTATGGACAGTTTATGTGGAGCAGCGCCAAATATATTGAAGCGGACGAGGAGATGCATATGGCCGGTCAGAATGATGATGTCGGCGGGAATGAAGCGAAGGAAGAGGAAGCCTAAGGATCTAAACGAACAGGAGATAATGCAATGAATACGATCATTACGTATGAAGCGTTTTGTAAGGCATTTAAGGCAGGAGAAGAGGAGCGGGAACAGGCTGAACTGATGCTGTTCATTCAGGATTGGATCATTAGCGTTGCGAACAATTCAGGAGGAATTTATTCGGATCAGAGTCTGGATACTCTGTACCATAGAATGCCCAGAGCCTTGCAGAGTCAGGGCGGGATGAAGGATGCATTATCTTATATTGTAGATGAAGTTATGGACGCCTGTAAACATATATTTAACAGTATGCGTGAAAAGATACTGCGTGAAAATGTCCTTTTGCCGATTCATAAGGTGAAAGAGGTTAACAGCTATGGAATAAATTGGCTGAGCAGGCGTCCGGGCAATACAATTCGTGAAAAAATGTCTGGAAGTGCTTCGATTATGGCAGTTCAGAGACGGATGAGCCTGGATACAGGTGAAAACAGGCTTCTTTTAGCATTTGTCAAGGAAGTACGAGAACTGCTTCAGGATAAGATTGACTGCGCAAAGGAGTATGTATCGTATTCCGAGGAAGATTTTTATCAAAATATGTCGGTGTTTCTGAGAACGGAAGGAATTGACGAGATTAAAAGATGGGAGAATCTGCCACCAAATAATACGCTTTTATCGGATAATTATTATAAAAAAGTCTGGAAAGCTTGGAATGATTTAAAAGATCTGGACGACAGGATAGAAAGAATAAGTCAGCAGATGGATGAAAACCTGACTACTATTTTTTTGGTCGAACTGTTGTTAGAGGCCAAAAAGTATTTTGCTTTTCCGCAGGTTCCGCTGAGGGTCGATTATGACGACTATCAGGTGGATATAGCGTCAAATGTATTTTTTGGCGTTGGCGAGAATGATAAGCGCATAAGAATTGTCCGTGAGAATATGGACAAATCCCGGACGGCGGAAGAAATGTGGGATAAGATTCGAATTGAATATGGACAGAAAGTGTTTGAAGCAGAAATTGACGAACGCATTCTTTCCTTAAAAAAAGACGGAGAGATTCTCTGGAGCATCCGGCTTCAGGCATTTAATATACGAAATACTGTGCTTAGAATCATTGACGAACTGGGGGTGGAGAGCAAATTCACATATCAGATTGACAGAAAGTGCGACAGAATAAGAGTCCGCAATATGATCATGGACTTATTTACAGTATACCCTGAGTATATCCGGGACGAATCAGGAGAATCTGTTTATGACTGTTTCCGTTTTCGCATGCTGCAGCAAAAGTTTGTCAATCAAGAAGATGATGATGAGAGAGAATATGATGTGATGTGTGAGAATTCGGACGCGGTCCTCTTTTTGAAAAATGAGACTACAAAGACTGAGACGTTCACAATGGCTTCTGCAATCGACAGCGGATCTCATAAGCAGATGAGCGCGCTGTTTGCGATGTTGGAAGAAAATATGCGTTCGGAGAACATGTGGGCGGATGCTTTGTCTTTTGCCTTCCCTGATATTTTCAATGAGTTTCAGCTGAGTTTGGTTCATAAGACTGCAAGGCTGGTATTTCATCAGGTGTATGCGTTCCCGAGAAGTATTGGCATCGCGTTTTATTTTCAGTATTTTACTTATCTGGGGACGTCAAGGTCCGCGATTGATTTTTCGTCGTCTTTTACACCAGGAGATTTTGTCCTGGTGGCGGATTTGGTAGATGATGAAATTTCGTTTACACTGTTACAGGGAGTGTATGAAAAGCAGGTGGCGAAAGAACTGGATGAATCGAGAGGGATTGTATGGGAAAGGCATCCTACAGTTTCTGTGTCCTGTGAGAGCGCAGTTGAAAGTATAAAGAAATTATTGTCTCAAAAGGGCTGCGAAAGGCCAGGGATTCTTTACAAGATATTTGGAAAAGAGGGAATTGAAACCGATTGTGACGGACTTGTATGTATGTATGACAGCGATGGCCCGGATGAGAATTATTTTCGGGTTACTAATGAGGTAGCTCAAATTTTGGAGAGCGAGAAAATCGATATCACAGAAAAAGTTGAGAACTTTCTTCAGACAAGGAGAGAATTGACGGGCAAATGCAGAGTTCATATTTTCTCCTTATCAAAGACGCTTCAGTATAACGGAGAGCGTAATTATCAGGTCTATCAAAGCAGTGATGTGCTTTTTGGATATGACCGATATCTTAAATTGCAGAAAAAAATATCAATGCCTCTTTGGAGGGATCATTTGCCGGATTTATCTATCAAACAATTGTATGGAAAATTTGATCTGGTTAGTGATGAGACAATTTTGCCCACGTTTAATGAAGTACAGGATATCAGGATCAATAATCGCTTTACACTTGTAAAGAACAGGAAGATATATCGTTTCCAGTTGGTTCAAAATGATGTAAATCGGCGCATGCGATATGAGGCTGTGGTTAAGCATTCAGTATTTCCTCTGAAAGAGGATATTGAGTGTAAATTAAAAATGACATACCGTTATGGGAACAGTGAACCGTATGAGTTAAAATTCATTCCCGTTGACAAAAAGAAGGCCGGTTTTACTGAGGCAAATGTGGAATGGAATCTGCAGAAAGATTATGAGTATATGGGACTGGCTTATCCAGAGTTCCCACAGCCTAGAAGCTGGGATGAGGTACAAAACTATCCGGATCGTTTCTCTGATGGAACGATAGATCTGACACAATGGATAGCCAATAATCTATTGGCAATGAAAATACCATACCGTGTGGTATCATTAAGAAAACAGGGAGAGGGTTGGCAAAAAAGGGGACATAGTTATGAGAATAATGCGATTCTGAATCTTGATGGTGAGGAATGTGTTGTTAAGTTCATTCTGAATGAGAAAGAATTTGAGAAAGATATGGATGAAGTATCTTTCGAAATTAAGGAAATAGAAAAAAAAGAAAGATATACGATGTTTTTTAGAAACGGCAGCTGGAGGCAGAATCAGGATGGAAGTTACTATCGTTTTGAAGAGATGTATTATAATGGTGAGCGAATTTTTGTTGCATTCTTCGGGAATAATTTCGTTGACAAAACTGAGTTTTATCCATATTTAGATGCGGTATCATTTGAATTGCGGCCTTATAAGGATAAAAAATATACGGCAATTAATATCAGAAGTGTTTATAAATATGGAGATAGTGACAGAAAAGAATATCGGGCTGTATACATAAGACGGGGTAATTGCCCTAGAGAAGAAATAACGAGCAAAAAGATGTTTTTTGCGATGTATACTGTTTTTTCAGATGAGAAATCAATTCTCCGTGACAGGGGATGTCCTGTCCAATTAAAGACAGCATTTGAATATTCTTTGGATAGCTGGCTGTCTTTATATAGAAAATGCGACAATAAATATATTAAAAATAAGTTATTTACAATGTTATCTTTAGTAGCGGTTGATATAGGGGATCAGTATTATGACATTGCTGATCAACTGGTGAATGAGTGGTTGCAGGATCCTAAAAGCGTGAATGATTATGTAGGATATGCACTTGGAACATATTCTTCTGAGAAACAGAGGAAACTGTTCTCTGAAGTCATTAAATTAGATACTGAAAAGACGATAGGCATTCTGGCAAAAGCAGCCTGGAGGTATAGGGATTTTATTTTTAATATTCCGGATACTGCGGCTATATATTATTTTATTCAGGCAATAGATATATTAATCAGAGATAGCATTGTTGTATTAAATGAGTTGAAGCAGACTCGAAAATACAATTCACAATGTTTACGTCGTATGGGACGTTGCATGGAGTATATATTGGCTGTATTTAGACTGCGGGAAAATGCAAGAAGCGAGATTTGCAGGACAATATCGTTGAATGAGTTACATATGCAAAATCTTTATTCCTGTGTGGAAAAACTGATTGATTCCGGAATAATTGTCAAAACCTATTTGCAGTTGAAAGTGGATAAAAAGAGAGATACTGTAGCTACAGATATTTCTGACTTATTGTTCGCTATGCTGGTATATATAACAGGAGACGCAAGCGAGGCAGATATTAAGATATCTGGAATAGAAGTTGAAGAGATGTAAGTTTAAGGTGCAATTACCTTACGGAGACAGGAGGGTGCGGGGACAGCTATTGAGCGTCCCCGCAGTTTTTCTTATACAGGATCAGCAATCCCTTTAACAGCAGATCATCCACATACGTGATCTCGTGCCGGCACAGCGGCGTGAAGAAGCGTGCAAGGCCGCCGGTGGCAACCAGGGAAGCGGGCTGGCCCATCTCTTCCTCCATCCGGTCAATGACGCCGTCCAGCATGGCGGCGGTGCCGTACATGATGCCGGAACGCATACAGTCGATGGTGTTCTTGCCGATGACTTTGCCTGGGGTGTCCAGACTGATGTAGGGCAGCTGAGCTGTCTTACCGCTTAAGGAGTCAAGGGAGACCTTGGGTCCGGGCAGGATCACGCCGCCGATGTAGCAGCCGGAGCAGTTGACCACCGACATCGTGGTGGCGGTGCCCATATCGATAATGATGATCGGGCATGGAAATGACTGGGCGGCCGCCACGGCGTCCACGATCAGGTCGCTGCCTACGGTCTTCGGGTTGTCCATCAGGATGTTAAGCCCGGTCTTCATGCCGGATCCGACCAGCATGGGCGTAAAACCGCAGATCTTCTCCACGGCGGAAAGAATCGTGGCGTTCAGCGGCGGAACCACGGAGGAGAGGATCGAACCTTCGATATCTGCGGGAGCAACGCCGTGCAGTTCCAGAATGCTTTTGATATTGATGGCGTATTCCATGTCTGTCTTGGCGTGGTTGGTGGTGACGCGTTCTACAAAATAAGTTTTTGTGTCGTCGATGCCGCCGACGACGATATTGGTGTTGCCCATGTCTATGGTGAGGATCATGATCTGTCTCCGTTCCGATGCTGTTTTCTGTTTTGTAAAGGCCGGGCGAAAAGCGCCGTGGGCCGCCTGCAGCAATCTTTTACTCAGTTTAACACAGATACTTATGATTTGCCACTGGAAATTTGGTTTACAACCAATTTTGACAGTGGTATACTTTATGGAGATTTGCGGACAGCAGCAATTTTATGGAGGAAATGGATATGCTTCAGGGGAAAACGGTTGTGCTGGGCGTCAGCGGAAGCATCGCGGCCTATAAGATCGCGTCGCTGGCCAGTGCGCTCAAGAAACTGCATGCGGATGTGCAGGTGATCATGACGGAGAACGCCACACAGTTCATTACGCCGGTGACATTCGAAACACTGACCGGTAATAAATGTCTGGTGGACACCTTTGACCGGAATTTCCAGTACAGCGTGGAACATGTGGCGCTGGCGAAACGGGCGGCCGTCTTTATGCTGGCACCGGCCACCGCTAATGTGATCGCAAAAGTGGCCCACGGTCTGGCGGACGATATGCTGACGACCACATTTCTGGCCTGTAAATGTCCCAAATACATCGCGCCGGCCATGAATACCCAGATGTATGAGAACCCGATCACGCGGGACAACCTGACAACCTGTGCATCCTATGGCATGCATGTGATCGATCCGGCAATAGGTTATTTGGCATGTGGTGATACCGGAGCCGGGAAGATGCCGGAACCGGAGATGCTTTTGGATTACATTCTGCAGGAGATCGCATACGAGAAGGACCTGACAGGGAAGAAGATTCTGGTGACGGCAGGGCCGACGCAGGAAGCCATTGATCCGGTGCGGTATTTGACAAACCATTCTTCCGGGAAAATGGGATACGCGATTGCCCGGGTCGCGGCGAGACGCGGTGCGGAAGTGACGTTGGTGACCGGACCGACGCAGATTGAAAAGCCTCGATTTGTGAAGGTCGTGGAAGTGACAAGCGCCGGGGAGATGTTCGATGTGGTGACGGCAGTGAGCGGGCAGCAGGACGCGGTCATTAAGGCAGCGGCGGTGGCGGATTACCGGCCTGCGCAGGCTGCAGACGAAAAGGTGAAGAAGAAGGATGACGAGCTGTTCATTGCTCTGGAGCGGACGAAAGATATTCTGGCGTATCTGGGAGAACATAAGCGGCCCGGACAGCTTCTGTGCGGCTTTTCGATGGAGACGGAGAATCTTCTGGAGAATTCCAGACAGAAGCTGGTTAAGAAGAATCTGGATATGGTAGTCGCCAATAATGTGAAGGTGGCCGGAGCGGGCTTTGGTGTGGACACCAATGTGGTGACGCTGATCACTGCGGATGGTGAGACAGAGCCCGGACTCATGAGCAAGGACGAGGTGGCGGACCGGCTGCTGACGGAGTTGTTTGCGAGACAAAAGGCAGAGGAAAATAGCGAAAGCGTGGCGTCGGTTTTTGAAAAATAAGAAAAGATAAGATAAAATGAATGGAGGATATCATTATGCGTTATCAGGTAGAACACATCACTGTTCCCGGCCAGCAGACCGGTACGGCGGAGTTTCGGGAATATATTCTGGATCCGGTGAGTGTGGCGCCAAAGCGCCTGCGTCCGGCGGTGGTCGTCTGTCCGGGAGGCGCCTACAGGTTCTGCAGCGACCGGGAAGCGGAACCGGTGGTCATGCAGTTTCTGGCAATGGGGTATCATTGCTTCTGTCTCTATTACAGTGTGGCGCCGGAGAATCATTTCCCGGTATCGCTTATGGAAGCTGCGAAGGCAGTGGCGACGGTTCGGGAGCACAGTGAGGAGTGGCTGGTGGATCCGGAGCAGATCTATATCTGCGGCTTCTCGGCGGGAGGCCATCTGGCCTGCAGTCTGGGAATGTTCTGGAACCGGCGGTTCGTGTACGGGCCGCTGGGACTTACGGCAGAGCAGGTGAGACCCGATGGTATGATCCTGGGGTATCCTGTAATTACCAGCGGACCGAATGCCCACAGGGGATCGTTTGAGAATCTTTTGGGAAGGGAAGGACAGCAGGCAACAGTCGATGAGTATTTCCGGCAGTATTTGCCCGCCCCGGAAGAATGGGATGTGGGATATACGGCGGAAGAGGCCTCTGAGACAATGGAGGCGTTCGTCTCGCTTGAACAGAAGGCATCGTCTGCTTCGCCCCGCACGTTTGTATGGCATACTTATGAAGACGGTGGGGTGCCGGTGGAGAACAGCCTTATGCTGGCATCGGCCCTGCGTCGGTGCGGCGTAAATGTGGAGCTTCATATTTTCCCGAAGGGCGGCCATGGCCTGTCCCTGGCGAACGAGGAGACCTCCGTGCCGGGAAGCGCTCAGCTGGTGCCGGCTGTGCAGGCGTGGATTTCGTTAGTGCATACATGGATCGAGGGATGGAAGCAAACTCCTTGACGCTGCGAAAATTTCATATTACAATGCTGATGATCTGCCTGAGCTGCTGGCGGGGTTTGAGGGCTGTTGACGCTTGTCGGCCCGGACGGCAGCAGAGCGGATCGTGTGAAAACAATGCAGGGAGACCGGAGGAATCATTTTGTCAAACATAGCAGAAGAAATTAAGAAACGAAGAACATTTGCGATCATATCCCACCCGGACGCCGGCAAGACGACGCTGACGGAGAAATTCCTTCTCTACGGCGGCGCGATCAACCTGGCGGGCACGGTGAAGGGCCGCAAGGCCACGAAGCACGCGGTCTCCGACTGGATGGACATCGAGAAGGAGAGGGGAATTTCCGTCACTTCCTCGGCCATGCAGTTTGAGTACGACGGTTACTGCATCAATATCCTGGATACGCCGGGCCATCAGGACTTCTCCGAGGACACCTATCGGACGCTGATGGCGGCGGACAGCGCGGTCATGGTCATCGACGGTTCCAAGGGCGTGGAGGCCCAGACCATCAAGCTGTTCAAGGTCTGCGTGATGCGGGGGATCCCCATTTTCACGTTTATCAACAAGCTGGACCGGGAGGCGAAGGATCCGTTTGAGCTGATGGACGATATTGAAAATGTTCTCGGAATCCGGACCTGTCCCGTCAACTGGCCCATCGGCTGCGGGAAGAATTTCAAGGGCGTTTACGACCGGAATACCCGCAAGATCACGACCTTTACGGCGGCCATGGGCGGCCAGAAGGAGGTGGCGTCCCAGACTTTCGAGCTGGAAAGCGCGGAGGCGGAAACGGCAGTCGGTTTCGACTATTACCGGCAGCTTCAGGACGAGATCGAGCTTTTAGACGGAGCGGCGGATGAATTCGATCTGGAGCGGGTGCGGCGGGGCAATCTGTCGCCGGTCTTCTTCGGTTCGGCGCTGACCAACTTCGGCGTGGAGACGTTTCTGAGGCATTTTCTGGATATGACCACGTCGCCGCTTCCGCGGAAGACGACTACCGGCGAGATCGATCCGTTTAAGGAGCAGTTCTCAGCCTTTGTGTTCAAGATTCAGGCCAATATGAACAAGGCCCATCGGGACCGGATCGCGTTCATGCGGATCGTGTCCGGCAAATTCGAGGCTGGCATGGAAGTCAACCATGTGCAGGGCGGCAAGAAGCTGCGCCTGTCCCAGCCCCAGCAGCTGATGGCCCAGGACCGGAAGATCGTGGACGAGGCTTACGCCGGCGATATCATCGGCGTGTTCGACCCGGGAATATTCTCCATCGGCGACACCCTGTGCCTGTCCAATGAGAAATTTGAGTTCGAGGGCATCCCCACCTTCGCGCCGGAACATTTCGCCCGGGTGCGGCAGGTGGATACGATGAAGCGGAAGCAGTTCTTAAAAGGCGTGAACCAGATCGCCCAGGAAGGCGCGATCCAGATCTTCCAGGAGTTCAACACCGGCATGGAGGAGATCATCGTCGGCGTCGTCGGCGAGCTGCAGTTCGAGGTGCTGACCTACCGTCTTGAGAATGAGTACGGCGTCGAGGTCAAGCTGGATCAGCTTCCCTACGAGTACATCCGCTGGGTGGAGAACAAGGACCAGATCGACGTGGAGAAGATCCAGGGCACGTCCGACATGAAGCGCATCCGCGACCTGAAGGGCAACCCGCTTCTTCTGTTCGTCAACAGCTGGAGCGTAGGAATGGTGGAAGACCGGAACCCGAATTTAGTCCTGAGTGAGTTCGGACGCGGCTAGGAGCCATCATATATCATCAAGGAAAGCGAGGTATCATAGATTCCCATGAAATACCAAAATGAAATCGCCGCCTACATCGACGCGCACACCAATGAGATGATCGAAAACATCTTCACCCTCTGCCGCATCAACAGCGAGCGCATGCCCGCCGAGCCCGGCAAGCCCTACGGCCCCGGCCCTGCAGAAGCACTTTCCGCCGCTCTTAAGATGGCGGAAGGCTACGGATTTGCTGTCCGCAATTACGATAACTACGTCGGCACCGTCGATCTGAATGACAAGGCGAAGCAGTTGGATATCCTTGCCCATCTGGACGTAGTCCCCGCCGGTGAAGGCTGGCAGATCACGGAACCATTTTCCCCGATCTTCAAGGATGGCAAACTCTATGGCCGCGGCACGTCCGACGACAAAGGCCCGGCGGTAGCCGCCCTCTACGCGCTCCGCTGTGTGAAGGAGCTGGGCCTTCCGGTTTCAAAGAATGTGCGTCTGATCTTGGGCTGCGATGAGGAGTGCGGCAGTTCAGATATCGCCCATTACTACAAGATCGAAAAAGAAGCGCCGATGACGTTCTCGCCGGATGCGGATTTCCCGCTGACCAACATCGAGAAAGGCCGCCTGGCCGGACAGTTTGACGCGGAATTCGCGGCCAGTCAGGCACTGCCCAGACTGGTCAGCCTGGATGCCGGTATCAAAGTGAACGTGGTCCCGGGAAAGGCATTCGCGGTTGTGGAAGGACTTGATCTGGCGGAGATGAAGAAGACAGCGGCAGATGTGACGGCGGAGACCGGCGTGCAGTTCCTGATGGAGGTATGTGGAAGCGCTGGCGGCACAGAAAATGCGGCGGTTGCGGATACCGCTGGTGCCGGTGCGGTATCCGACGCGCAGGCTGCTGTGGCTGGCGCGGTATCCCGCGTGAAGATCACAGCTGTCGGAGAGGGCGCCCACGCGGCCAGCCCCCAGACCGGCAACAACGCACTGACCGGCCTTCTGACCTATCTGACCCGGCTGCCGCTTGCTGCCTGTCCGCAGATAACGGCAGTCGCGAATCTCCTGAGTCTGATGCCACACGGCGACGTAAACGGCAAAGCCATGGGGATCGATCTGCGGGATGATATTTCCGGCGAGCTGACGCTGGCGTTTTCGATGCTGAAGGTGACGGATGTCCGCCTAGAGGGCATGTTTGACGTCCGCTGCCCGGTCTGCGCGACCGCAGAGAATATGCTGAATGTGGCGAAGAAAAATCTTGCGGAGAAGGGAATCACGCTCCACAACGATTCCTTTAATCCGCCCCATCATGTAGATGAGAATTCGCATTTTGTACAGACGCTCCTGGCCGTTTATGAGGCGCACACCGGGCTAAAGGGCGAGTGCCAGTCCATGGGCGGCGGTACCTATGTCCATCATCTGGCCAATGGAGTCGCCTTCGGGGCGTCCATGCCCGGAACTGATAACCGGATGCATGGGGCCGATGAGAGGGCAGTGCTTTATGATCTGGTGACAAGCGCTAAGATCTTTGCCCAGGCGATCGTGGAATTGTGTGAGTAGTTTGCTCGCATATAAATCATCGCGAGAGGTTCGCGGAGCGGTCCGTACCGTATGTGCTTAGGCTGCGGATGGAAGAACTTCTAAGACACAAACAGCCCGATTTCGGGGCACCGTCAAATTCGGGAGAAATCCTGAAAGGATTTCTCCCTCAGGTTGACTCTGCGCCCCTGACTTGAGGTCAGGGGCTCGACCCCGAAATCGGGCTCTTTCTGCCTAAGAAGTTCTAACCATCCTCCGCAAATCGCACGTACGGTACGGACTGCTCCGCTGCGTTGTCGCTTGAATAAATTATTATTAGCAAGAAATAACCAGCGCAGGAAGCAAACTCCTCCCGAGGTGAATTTTGCGAGCGTTGGAAATCCTTAGTGAACAGTGATTTGCGTTGGCACGGAAAATGGGATTGTCTGAGCGAAGCGAGTTGCTCATTTTCCGTGCCGCTTTTAGCAAATTGCTGTGAACTTAGGATTTCCCCGCGAGCAAACCTGAACCTCAGGAGGAGTATGCTCCCTGCGCGTATCTCTCACGAATCCTTAATGCCCCATTTCCCTGTCCTGCCCCATGCAAGCAGAGCGTCACCGACATTTCTATCCGCATGTAAATAAACGCTTCACCGGTGCTTTTTTTGCATACTTACGTAATAAAAAGGACCTGCTCCTCAGATGATATGCTCCCTGAACGGACCAGGTCCTTTTGCATATTATTTCGTGCCTATGCGCCCTTATTCCTTATCCTTAATCTCCCCATGCAGCTGCTGAATCGACTTCACCTCAGCCTGCGCATGCGTCTTCACATAACTGATCCCCTTAGCCGCCGCCCGTGCCGCCGCCATTGTCGTAAAGTACGGAATCTTCGCCTTAATGGCCGCTTTGCGCAGATAACTGTCGTCATGGGCGCTGTCCTTCCCCGACGGCGAATTCACCATCGCCTGAATCGTCCCGTTGGTCACCAGATCCAGGATATTCGGCCGCCCCTCATGCAGCTTATTCACCCGCTCCGCCGGAATCCCCGCCTGACGGATGATATCATAGGTACTTCCGGTCGCCAGGATCTTGAATCCATCCAGAGCGAATTCCTCCGCAATCTCAGCCACTTCCGGCTTATCTTTGGCGTTGACCGAGATCAGGATCGTGCCCTCAAGCGGCAGCCTGGTCTGCGTGGCTTCCTGCGCCTTGTAGAAGGCCTCGCCGTAGTAGGTGGAAAGTCCAAGCACCTCGCCGGTGGACCGCATTTCCGGGCCTAAGAGCGGGTCTACCTCCGGGAACATGTTGAAGGGGAAGACCGCTTCCTTGACGCCGTAGTAGGGGATATCCTGGGGCTTTAAGGCCGGAACCGGCGACGGCCGGCCGGTCAGCTCCGAGGTAATGATCTCGGTAGCCAGCGGTACCATTCGGATGTTGCAGACCTTGGACACCAGCGGCACGGTACGGGACGCGCGGGGATTGGCCTCCAGCACGTAGACCTTGCCGTTCTCGATGGCGTACTGCATGTTCATCAGTCCCTTGACGTTCATTTCCACGGCGATCTTCCGCGTGTATTCCTCGATAGTCTTTAAGTTCTCCTGAGAAATGTGGACCGACGGAATGATACAGGCCGAGTCGCCGGAGTGGATGCCGGCCAGCTCGATGTGCTCCATGACTGCGGGCACGAAGGCGTGTTCGCCGTCGCTGATGGCGTCGGCCTCGCATTCGGTAGCGTGGTTTAGGAACCGGTCGATCAGGATGGGCCGGTCAGGAGTCACGCCGACGGCTGCCTGCATATAGCCGGTCATGCTCTCGTCATCGTAGACGACCTCCATGCCGCGGCCGCCCAGCACGTAGGAGGGGCGCACCATGACCGGATAGCCGATCTGGTTCGCGATGGTCAGAGCCTCGTCCACGGTGGTGGCCATGCCGGATTCCGGCATTGGGATATCGAGTTTCTCCATCATCGCGCGGAACAGGTCGCGGTCCTCCGCAAGGTCGATGACCGACGGGGCGGTGCCCAGGATGCGGACGCCGTTCTTCTCCAGGTCGGACGCCAGGTTAAGGGGCGTCTGGCCGCCGAACTGGGCGATGACGCCGAGAGGCTTCTCCTTGTGATAGATGCTCAGCACATCCTCCAGGGTCAGCGGCTCGAAATACAGCTTGTCGGAGGTGTCGTAGTCGGTGGACACGGTCTCCGGGTTGCAGTTGACGATGATGGTCTCAAAGCCCAGTTTCTTGAGGGCCAGGGACGCGTGGACGCAGCAGTAGTCGAACTCGATGCCCTGGCCGATGCGGTTGGGACCGCCGCCCAGGATCATGATCTTCGGCTTGTCAGTGCTTACCGGATTCTTGTCCGGCGCGTTGTAGGTCGAGTAGTAGTAGGCGCTGTCCGGCGTACCGCTGACGTGGACGCCCTCCCAGGCTTCCTCTACGCCCAGGGCCAGGCGGCGGTTGCGCACGTCGTCCTCCGGGACAGCCAGAAGCTGGCTTAAATATTTGTCGGAGAAGCCGTCCTTCTTGGCCTGGATGAGCAGCTCGTCGGCGGGCAGGCCTCCTTTGCAGGCCAGGATGGCCTCTTCCTCGTCCAGAAGCTCCTTCATCTGCGTGAGGAAATATTTTTTCACTTTCGTGATGTTGTAGATCTCGTCGATGGTCGCACCCTTGCGCAGCGCCTCGTAGATCAGGAAATACCGCTCGCTGGAGGAGTTCAGGAGCATTTTTATCAGCTGTTCCTTCGAAAGCGTGTCGAAATTCTTCGCGTGGCCCAGGCCGTAGCGGCCGGTCTCCAGGCTGCGGATCGCCTTCTGGAAGGCTTCCTTGAAATTCTTGCCGATGCTCATGACCTCGCCGACGGCGCGCATCTGGGTGCCCAGCTTGTCCTCCACGCCTTTGAACTTCTCAAACGCCCAGCGGGCGAACTTGATGACCACATAGTCGCCGTCCGGGACGTATTTGTCCAGAGTCCCGTACTTGCCGCAGGGGATGTCCTTGAGGGTCAGGCCGGCGGCCAGCATCGCGGATACCATGGCGATCGGGAAGCCGGTGGCTTTGGACGCCAGGGCGGAAGAACGTGAGGTGCGGGGATTGATCTCGATGACCACCACGCGGTCTGTGACCGGGTCATGGGCGAACTGAACGTTGGTGCCGCCGATGACCTGAACCGAATCCACGATCCGGTAGGCGTAGTCTTGCAGACGCTTCTGCAGTTCCTCGGAAATGGTCAGCATCGGGGCGGCGCAGAAGGAGTCGCCGGTGTGGGTGCCCATCGGGTCGATGTTCTCGATGTAGCAGACGGTGATCATATTGCCGTCCGCGTCCCGGACGACCTCCAGCTCCAGTTCTTCCCAGCCCAGGACCGATTCCTCTACCAGAACCTGTCCCACCAGGCTGGCCTGCAGGCCCCTGGCGCAGATGGTCTTTAATTCTTCGCGGTTATAGACCAGGCCGCCGCCGGCGCCGCCCATCGTATAGGCCGGACGCAACACCACCGGATAGCCCAGCTTGTCGGCGATGGCAAGCGCCTCGTCGACGCTGTAGGACACCTCGCTTCTGGCCATCTCAATGCCCAGCGCGTT
>CANREE010000008.1 GCA_947629545.1 uncultured Lachnospiraceae bacterium
ACCACGTTCATCTACGTCACCCATGACCAGACGGAGGCCATGACGCTGGCGGACCGGATCGTCATCATGAAGGACGGTTACATCATGCAGGTCGGTTCCCCGGACGAAGTTTTCGATATGCCGGACAATCTGTTCGTGGCCGAGTTTATCGGCGCTCCGAAGATGAACATCATCAAGACGAAGCTGTTGTTGGAGAACGGCAAATACTACGTTACTCCCTTCGGCGCGAAGATTGAAGTGGACGGCGATAAAGGAAAAGAACTGGCGGCCCGCAAGGTGAAGGCCGGCGACGTGCTTCTGGGCGTGAGACCGGAGCATATCGAACTGGCGGACGCAGCGGCGCACGCGATCCCCTGCACGCTGGTGGTAGACGAGATGATGGGTTCCGAGCTTCATCTTCATGTCGACGCTGACGCCGACGGCACGAGGCTCATCGTTCGGGTGCCTACCCTGGGCCTGAGCAAAGAGCAGCGGAAGAAACTGGTCCGCGGCGCGAAGATCAATATCACGTTTGAGGGCGTCGCCATGCATCTGTTCGACGCGGCAACGCAGAAGAATTTGCTGACGTGATCAGTGGCGGAGTTTATGGCATAGTTTGATCCGGATTTTTGTATTTCTATACGAACGGAGCGTTCGTGATTCTCTGTCCGTATCGTTGGGGGCTGTGACCGGTCACGGTCACAGCCCTTCATTATACGCTGGTATGCGCGAAAATGTGTCTGAAGAGTTCTTTTCGTGCTTGCGTCAGCTTGGATTTAATTAAGCTGGGTTTTATTGTTCAGCCTGGGTTTATTGTTCAGCTTTGATTTTATGGAGGACGACTATGAAAAAGCGTGTTTTTGTTCTGGCGTTGGCTCTGATTCTGATCCTTTCGGGATGCGCCGGGAATGCCGGGAGTGGAAACGGAGGGAGCGGCGCGGTATCTGACTTGCCGGGAAATTCCGCAGCGGCGGGCCCAGGCATTTCCGAAGGTCCCGGTACGGAAAACGGTGGGACTGATGGTTCCGAAAATGGAGCCGTATCTTCCGGGGCTTCTTCTGAAAATCCGGATTCATCTGGTCCCGCTCTTGACAAGACCGGCACCTATCAGCTCAGCGATTCCGGCGAGGCCATTATCGACGACGCTGCCTGTGCGGGAGCCATCGCTTCTGAGGACAATTACCGGGTATTCTATGAGATCTTTGTAGGTTCCTTCTCTGACTCCGACGGCGATGGAACGGGGGATCTTCAGGGCATTATCAACCGCATGGATTATCTGAATGACGGAACGGACAATTCCGGCCAAAGCCTTGGCGTGGAGGGCCTCTGGCTTTCGCCCATTTTCACATCCAAAAGTTACCATAAATACGATGTGGACGATTACTATACGATTGATCCAAAGTTCGGAACGGAAGAGGATCTGAAGGAACTTCTCGTGCTGTGTCATGAGCGCAACGTGAAGGTTATCCTGGATCTGGTGATCAACCACACCGGTCCAAACCATCCGTGGTTCACCGCGTTTAAGAACGCCCACAAAAACGGCGATGCTTCCGACCCGTATTATGATTTCTATACATATTACGGCGGCGGAGAGGAAGCGCCGGCGGGCCGGACATTTGCCAAAATACAGGGAAGTTCCGACTATTACGAGTGCAATTTCTCCGGGAGCATGCCGGAACTCAACTATGACAATGAAGAAGTTCGCCAGGCCATTCTTGACGTTGCGAAATATTACCTTGCTCTCGGCGTGGACGGCTTCCGCTTCGACGCGGCCAAATACATTTATTTCGGCGACAATGAAAAGAGCGGCGAGTTCTGGCAGTGGTATATGGACGAGCTGCGCGCCGTTAAGCCGGACGTCTATGCCGTGGCGGAGGTCTGGGACAGCGACGGCGTGACGGACGCGTATTATCCGGCTCTGAACTGCTTTAATTTCACCACATCCCAGGCTTCCGGGCTGATCGCCCAGACCGCCCAGGCCGGAAATGTGAACAAGTACACAAGCTATGTGGACAGCTATCTGGACCGGATCGCCGCCCTTAACGAGGACGCGATGATCGTGCCGTTCATCGCGAACCATGACACCGACCGGGCCGCGGGCTATCTGACCGAGGCCAGCGGTCAGATCCGGGTGGCGGCGAATCTCTATCTTCTTTCTTCCGGATCGCCGTTTATCTATTATGGCGAGGAGCTGGGGGAGAGAGGCTCCCGCGGCGGGGCCAATACGGACGCGAACCGCCGCCTGAAAATGGAGTGGGGCGACGGCGACACGGTGAAGGACCCGGAGGGGACGACTTACGGTTCTGACAGAGTCTCTGCTTCGGCAGCGGAACAGATGGCCGACGGCGGCAGCCTTTTCAGCTACTATAAGAAGCTGATCATGATCCGCAAGGCCAATCCCGCGATCTGCAGGGGAGACTATACGGCGCTGGAATTTACGGATACGAAGGTGGGCGGCTTTACGGCCTCCTATGAGGGGACGACCGTCGCGGTCCTGCATAATACGTCCAAGGCCGCGGAAACGGTGGATCTGTCCGGAGTGGGACTGGACGCGGCTGGGATTAACGCCGCGATCGGTATGGGAACGGCGGCGCTCGATGGCAGTATGCTTACGATTGACGGACAGACAAGCGTGGTGCTGGCGTGTAATTAGACCGGGCAGACTGGCTCAGAGTAGTAATATAACCGGATCATGCAGATTGACGAGGTGATGTCTTGCAGATAAATTGTGCAGACAGATGTGCTGCTCTTTTACGACTCTTTTGCAAGTAGATGATGCAGATAGGTGAATGCTGTCTTACTGATATATAGCGTAAATCAGCATCGTGCTGACTTGCGGATGTCGGTCATTGTTATAACGGACTTGACTGACAGATTAAGCATAGAGAATTCACAGAAAGGAAAAGGGAATGGTTCGTATTAAGAAGATTGCTAACCATGCAGAAAGGCAGATTATATCAATATATAAACGTAACTCCCATCGGCAGGCCTTCAGTATATCCGCAATATTGCTGTTGTTTATAATGCTGGCGGTTCTGGCCCCATCCGTCGTTATTCCCGTAAGAGCGGAAGGCGGAGTGACGATCGAGCTGCATTACAACCGCCCGGACGGGAACTATGACGGCTGGGATGTCTGGTCCTGGGCGGACGGCATGGATGGCTCCGGTTATGAATTTGCCGAGACGGACGGCGAAATGGTTGCCACGATCCCGGTGACGCCGGGCGTGACGAAAATTGGCTTTATTGTGCGGCAGGGCGGCGGCTCCTGGACGGCTAAGGACGTGGACAAGGATCAGTTCATCGAGCTTCCGGATGTGCTTCGCGGCACCGTACGCATTTATGTGGAGTCCGGCGTGGAGGGCTATACGAGAGTGGACGGCGACGATGTGGTTACCGGCGTCCTGGTAATGTCGGCCAAGTATGACAACGAGACGGAAGCGGTCATCGTGACGACCACCGGCGCGGTCAGCGGCGATCCTATGGAAGTGTTTACCGTCAATGGACCCGACGGCGCTGTGGCCGTGACTGCCGCCGCGGAGAGCGGTACCGCGCAGTACGCCCTGACCGTGGGAAAGATAGACATTTACAGCAGCTATACAGTAACGTTCGACGGAACGGAGTATAAGATCAATATGCCGAATATTTACTCTACCAAAGCATTCGAGGATGAATATACCTACGCAGGCAGCGACCTGGGCGCGGCCTGGACGCCGGAGAAGACGGTCTTCCGCGTCTGGGCGCCGACCGCGGGCAGTGTGTCGGTCAACCTGTACCAGAGCGGGACCGCGGGGACGGACGACCGGATCGAGTCGATCCCCATGACCGCCGATGTGAATGGAACCTGGGTCGCGGAGAAGGAAGGCGACTTAAATGGCGTCTATTATACCTACGCAGTCCGGCTGGGCGACGAGATCCACGAAGCCTGCGATCCGTACGCAAGGACTACCGGCGTAAACGGCCGGAGGGCCATGGTGATCGACCTGGACTCCACGGATCCGGAAGGCTGGGAGACGGACGCCAATCCCAACGCGGGCCTTACTTACAATGATGCGGTGATCTATGAGATCCATGTGCGCGATCTTTCCATGGACGAAAGTTCCGGAATCCAGAACGCGGGGAAATACCTCGGATTTACCGAGACCGGCACAAAGACCGCCGGCGGCGCGGCGACGGGCGTCGACCATATGAAGGAGCTGGGCGTCACCCATGTTCATCTGCTGCCGGTCTATGATTACGGCTCCGTGGACGAGACGAAGCTGGACGAGCCGCAGTTTAACTGGGGCTACGACCCGGTCAACTTTAATGTCCCGGAGGGCTCTTATTCTACCGATCCCTATAACGGCGCGGTGCGTGTGAACGAAATGAAACAGATGGTTCAGAGCCTGCACTTAAACGGCTTAAGCGTGGTCATGGACGTGGTCTACAACCATGTGCAGAGTGCTTCGGATTTCTGCGTCAATCAGATCGTTCCGGGCTATTTCACCCGCATCAGCGACACGGGCGTCTACTCCAACGGTTCCGGCTGCGGCAACGATACGGCCTCCGAGCGGAGCATGGTGCGCAAATACATCGTGGATTCGGTGAACTACTGGGCCGATGAATACCATATCGACGGCTTTCGCTTTGATCTGGTGGGCCTTCTGGACACGAACACGATTAACGAGATCGTGGAGACGGTGCATGCCAGCCATCCGGACGTGATCTTTTACGGGGAAGGCTGGAAAATGGACACCGCCATGACGAAGGACCTTATGCTTACGGCCACCCAGACCCATTCCGAGTTCACTCCCGGATTCGCCTTCTTCAGCGACAACATCCGCGACGCGCTGAAAGGCGGCGTGTTCGATAAGAATCCGGGCTTTGTCTCCGGCGCTTCCGGCAAGGAGACGGGACTGAAGCAGGATTTCCTGGGACTGCCGTCCTGGTCGAAAACGCCGGCCCAGACCGTGAACTATGTTTCCTGCCATGACAACAACACGCTGATCGACCGCCTTACGCTGTCAAGGCCCGATGCATCCAGGGAAGATCTGGTACGGATGAACAATCTGGCCGCCGCGTTCTATATGACGAGCCAGGGGATTCCGTTCATGCAGGCCGGGGAGGAAATGCTCCGCTCCAAGCCCAACGCGGACGGAACGCTTAATGAGAACAGCTACAACGCTCCCGATGAGGTCAACAGTCTGCAATGGGATACGCTGGACGAGCCGGAATACGCCGCGGTATTTGAATATTACAAGGGGCTGATCGCTTTCCGCAAGGCCCACGCGGCCCTCAGGCTCACGAACGCCGAGGATGTACAGGCGAGTGTGACGGCTGTGGAGGGAATGCCGAAGCAGACGCTGGCCTTTGAGGTGAAGGGCGGCGTGAATGGCGAGACTTCCGACGGGATTTATCTGATTTTCAATGCGTCTGAAGAGGCGCAGGAAGTGACGCTCCCGGCCGGGAACAAATGGGATGTGTACATTAATGGCGAGAAGGCCGGTACGGAGCCGATTGAGACAGTGAGCGGCACGGTGACGGTGGAGCCGATTTCTGCTATGGTACTGCTGAAAGGGGAGGCGGAGAGCGGCGCAGACAGTGATGCGGCGGAAGAAAAGTCCGGTTCGGAAGCATCTTCCGCGGCTGATTCCGGTGCTGGTTCTGATGGGGATTCTGAACTTACTTCCGGCGCGGGTTCCGATGCCGCTTCTGGAGATTCATCCGGCGCCGCGGCTGAAGCTGCGTCCGCAGAGGCAGGGAAGAGCGGCATAGGCGTTGCCTGGCTGGCGGTTATTGTCGTTCTGGCTGTCGCAGTTATCGGCGGAATCGCAGCATTTGGAAAGCGCGGTAAGAAAGAAAAGAAGTAGAAAGAGCCGTCGAAACGAGTCGTATGCTTCCGAAGATAATATTGTCAAAATGAGAAACATATAAGAATGTCCCCAGACTGAAAACGATAGGTCTGGGGACATTTTTTTCAGAAAATCTTACCTTGCCAAATGTTTACTGAAGAATCATAGCTGCAAAAGAATGCATTTACAGAAGAATGATATTATGCTTCGCACATTCCTCCCGCATCTGTCGCGGCCAGATGCTTGCCTGGACTTCGCCGATATGTGCCCGGTCCAGAAGCAGCATGCAGAGACGGGACTGACCGATACCGCCGCCGATGGTCAGCGGAAGTTCGCCATTCAGGAGCATCCGGTGGTAGGGCAGTTCCTTCCGCTCCTCGCAGCCGGCCTTTACGAGCTGTTCCATCAGGGACTTCTCATCCACGCGGATTCCCATGCTGGAGATCTCCAGCGCGCAGCCCAGGGTCTCGAACCAGAACAGGATATCGCCGTTTAACTGCCAGTCGTCGTAGTCCGGGGCGCGGCCGTCGTGGGGCTTGCCGTTTTTGAGCTTTTCGCCGATCTTCATCAGGAAGACGCAGCCGTGCTCGCGGGTGATCACATTTTCACGCTCCCGGGGCGTCAGGTCCGGATACATTTCTTCCAGCTCTTCGGAGGTAATGAAGAAGATGTCGTCCGGCAGCTTCTTCACGGCCTGGGGGTATTTGTACCAGACCTCGTGTTCCATGTGTTTGATGACCTTAAAGATTGTGCGCACGGTCTCTTTCAGCGTCTCGGTATTCCGCTGCTCGCGCGTGATGACGCGCTCCCAGTCCCACTGATCCACGTAGCAGGAGTGGAGATTGTCCGGGATCTCGTCGCGGCGGATAGCGTTCATATTCGTGTAGAGACCTTCGCCGGGCTGAAAGCCGTAGTTATGTAACGCCATGCGTTTCCATTTGGCAAGGGACTGAACCACCTCCACGGTCTCATCCGGGTCAAATGCCATATCGAAGGCCACAGGGCGTTCGACGCCGTTTAAGTTATCGTTCAGGCCGCTGCTTTTCGTCACAAAAAGCGGAGCGGAAATGCGCTCCAGGTTCATCTCGCGGCCAAACTCCTTCTGGAAGGTGTCGCGGATGTACTTGATTGCTTCCTGAGTCTCGCGAACCGTAAGGCGCGGGTCGTAGTTTTCCGGTATGATCAGGTTCATAGGAAGCTCCTCCTTATTATCTCTAAAATATATTTGCGGGTAAATTGGAAAATACTCCTTTACCGGCACAATTGTATCCATTATAATAGATATTAAGAAATTTGACAAATAAATTTCAAAGAAATATCAGAAGAAATGTGCTATACTTAAAATGTTTGATTGCAAGGAGGGTATGGATATGGCAGAGAAGTATGTGATCACGATCGACAGGCTGTACGGAAGCGGCGGACGCCTCATGGGGCGGAAGCTGTCGGAGGAGCTGGGAATTCCGTTTTACGATGAAGAGATCCTGAAGATGGCTTCGGAAGAAAGCGCGGTCAGCGAGAATCTGTTCCGTTTAAACGATGAGAAGGCGGGGTCGAACCTGTTCTTCCGCGCGGTGGGCGGCCTTCATACCAGTCTGGAGGAACCGTCAGTGGACGATGATGTGGCGTCTCCGGAGAACCTGTTCCGCTTCCAGGCCAGAATGATCCGCAGGGTGGCGGCCGAACAGTCATGCATCATCATGGGCCGTTGCGCTGATTTTGTGCTGAATGCGGTGGAATGCGAGAACCTGATCCGTCTGTTTGTGTATGCAGATATTGCGACCTGCATCCGGCGCGTGATGGAAGTGGATGGCGTGGATACGAAAGAGGCCCTGCGGCGTGTGAACCGGATCAGTAAGCAGCGCCGCGATTATTATAAGTATTATACCGGTAAGGACTGGGAGGACATGGCCAACTATGATCTGCCGGTTAACGCTTCTGCGCTCGAGATCGATCAGGCGGCGGAACTTGTGAAGACATACTTAAGACTTCGGGGTATTAAGGTCTGATCGGGCAGATCGGCGCAAAAGCAGAAATACGGGAATTACGATAGACGGGAGAGCGGCAGAAGATGGCGGATAGAAATGACAACGAGGTAATGCCTGCACGTGCACGCAGCAGAAAACGTCGCGGAAAGGATCCGAGACCGGTTCTGTATCTGATCGCGGCGGTGGTGCTGATCCTTCTGGTAGTGGTGTTGGTCATTGTGATCAGGACGGCCGGCGGCGGTCAGGAAGGGGAGGAGACGCAGGACGCGGTCGCGGCGGCAAATACGGAGACTGCGATGGATGCTGAGGCGATCCGGCAGTCGGAGGAGGCCGAACGGCAGCGTCAGGAGGAGGAATCGCTGGCAGCGGAGGAAGCCGAACGGCAGGCAGTGGTTGACGCTTACACGAACCTGGGAGTGATCCAAATCGAAGGCGGTTATCTGAATGTGCGCAGAACCCCGGCTTCTGACGGCGATATCATCGGTAAGATGCAGCCGAACAGCGTTTGTGAAATCCTTGGTCAGGAGGGCGACTGGTATCATATCAGTTCCGGCGGCGTGGACGGATATATTTCCACACAGTTTGTGCTGACCGGCGAGGAAGCCAGAGCTGCAGCGCTGGAACAGGTGCAGCTGAGGGCTATTGTCACTGTGTCCGAGGACGACAGTCTGAATATTCGCCTGACGCCGTCCATTGAGGAATCCAACATCATCGGTCAGGCCCTGGCGGGAGAGCGGTATGTGGTGGAGGATCAGATCGATGGATGGGTGAAGATCGCCAGCGGCTATATTTCTGCGGATTATGTGGATGTGAGGCTGGCGCTTAACGAGGCGCGCAAGATGGATCTGAAAGCCATGGCTATCAGCAAATACGGGAATCTTCTGATTTCTAAGGTGACGGATTATCTGAACGTCCGTAAGACGCCTGCAGACGAGGGCAATAATAATATCATCGGCAAGCTTCCCAGCAAGGCGGCGGCCGATATCTTAGGGCAGGAGGGCGACTGGTATAAGATCCAGTCCGGCTCCGTCACCGGCTATGTGAGTACGAATCCGGAATATGTGGCGACCGGTCAGGAGGCCGTTGATCTGGCGATGAATACGGCTACGCTGATGGCCGTCGTCAATACGGACAAGCTGAATGTGCGCAAGGAGCCGAGTACAGATTCCGGCGTGTGGACGCAGATCTCCAAGGAGGAGAGGTACCCGGTGCTCGGCCAGCTTGACGGCTGGGTTCAGATCGAGCTGGATGCCGGCGATATGGAAGACAGCGATGCTGCGTATATTTCCACGCGGGATAATAACGTAGAGGTGCGATACGCGTTGGAGGAAGCGATTAAATTCTCCCCACTGGAGGAGATTGCCAACCAGCAGGCGGCGCGGCGCACGAAGATCGTGAATTTCGCGTTGAAATATGTGGGGAACCCGTATGTCTGGGGCGGTACCAGCCTGACGAAGGGTGCCGACTGCTCCGGTTTCGTTCAGTCCGTGATGAAGAATTTCGGCATCTCGCTTCCGCGGGTATCGCGCGATCAGTCGAAATCCGGACGGGCGGTCACATCCAGCCAGATGCGGCCAGGAGACCTGATCTTCTATGCGAACAGCAGCGGCACGGTGAACCATGTTGCCATGTATATCGGCAACGGTCAGATTGTCCATGCGGCGAGCAAGCGCAGCGGAATTCGTATTTCCACCTGGAATTACCGCACGCCGTACCGGATCCGCAATGTGATCGACTGACATCCGGGCTTCGCAAAGTGTGGGATTGAGATGTCCGGAGAAAATAGAAAAATGAAGAAAGAGTCGGATAAATAATCAGAGTAATAAAAGCAGGAGTTCCAGACAGGAGAAATCTTATACCGGGAACTCCTGCTTTATGTCAAGTATGATTTGCCGAATCATACTTGACTAATTTGCCATTCCTGTGCTATACTACAGTTAGCATAACGTGGAGGGTGATTCGATGTTTATCGGCAGAGAGCGGGAACTAGAGACTCTTAACAAGTTGTATTCCTCAAATCAATTTGAATTCGTGGTCATATATGGGCGCCGGCGTGTGGGGAAAACGGCGCTGATCAATGAGTTTATCAAGGAGAAAAACGCTATCTATTTTATGGGCGTAGAAAGTAATGCCAGGCAAAATCTCGAAAACCTCAGCAAGAGTATTTTTGAGTACCGCACGGGCATCGAGACGGAGGGCTCCTTCGCTTCTTTTCAGGCGGCGTTGGAGTATGTGTTCAGGCTGTCTGAAAAGGAGCGGCTCATTCTCACCATTGACGAGTACCCCTATGTCGCCAGGTCAGAAAAAAGCCTTGCCTCCACGCTTCAGCTGCTCATTGACAAATATAAGGACAACTCGAAGCTGATGCTGATCCTCTGCGGTTCGTCCATGTCCTATATGGAGGATCAGGTTCTCGCCTATAAAGCGCCGTTATACGGACGGAGGACAGCGCAGATGAAGATTGTTCCCTTTGACTTTGAGGAGACTTGCCGGTATTTTGAGAATTTCTCCAATGAGGAAAAGGCGCTGATCTATGGGATCGTTGGCGGGACACCGCAGTATCTGCTACAAATGAGCGACAAGCTGAGTGTTGAGGATAATATCAAAAACACATTTTTGAACCCCACCTCTGCGCTCTTTGAAGAGCCAGAGAATCTGCTGAAACAGGAGGTCCGGGAGCCTGCGCTTTATAACGCCATCATCACGGCGATCGCCACCGGCTCCACCCGAATGTCGGAGATTTCCGGCAAGGTCGGCGAGGAAACCAATGTGTGTTCCGCCTATGTGAAAAACCTTGTTGCTCTTGGTATCATCCGAAAAGAGATGCCCTACGGCGAAAAGGAGTCCCGGAAGGCGATCTATGCCATCGAGGACAACCTGTTCCGCTTCTGGTATCGTTTTGTGCCGGAGAATAATTCCATCATCGCTCGTGGCGCTGCCGATCTCGCTTACAAGCGTATTGAGCCCAATTTGCCTGACTATATGGGCAAGGTGTTTGAGGAGATCTGCAAGCAATATCTTTGGAAGATGTTACTGGCTGGGAAATGCCCGGTGCAGTTTTCCTCCCTTGGACGCTGGTGGGGCAATGACCCGAAAGAAAAGCGGCAGGCGGAGATCGACATTCTCGCCGAGCAGGACAAGGATACTGCCCTTTTCGGCGAGTGCAAATGGACGAACGAAAAGATTGATCTCGGCGTGCTGGAAACGTTGATCAGGCGCAGCGAACTGTTCCCTTATGAGAAAAAGCACTTCTACCTCTTTGCCAAATCAGGATTTACCAAAGGGTGCATCGATATGGCAAAAGAGATGGGAAACATAGTGCTTGTGAGTTATGGGGAGATGATATGTGGTACTTGAAATAACAGTCAAACCCATAGAGCCTTCTTCAACACGGGATGAAACTATTAAAGAATCAATAAAAATACGAGTTGGGGGTATAGATATGGCCAACAAGCTTGAACTGACTTGGGTCGGCAAGGACGAGTCGATTCGAATTGAACCGAGGCTGCTGATTGAGAGGCCGGAACAGTCCAACACTGCTGCTGATCCCGATACCGAAAATATGCTGATTCATGGAGACAACCTGTTGGCACTGAAAGCGCTGGAGAGCAAATATGCAGGACAGGTGAAGTGTATCTATATTGATCCACCATATAATACGGGCTCTGCATTTGAACATTATGATGATAATTTAGAGCACAGTCAGTGGCTAAATCTGATGCGGCCTCGCTTGGAAATATTGTGGAAACTTTTACGTGAGGAAGGTAGCCTTTGGATAAGTATTGATGACGATGAACAGGCATATATGAAAGTGCTTTGTGATGAACTTTTCGGACGTAGCAGTTTTATTGCTTCTGTCATCTGGCAAAAAAGGACTTCACCAGATATGCGGGCCATTATAAGTGACGGGCATGACTATATTCTTGTTTATGCTAAAAACAGAGATATTTTTAAAGAAGTACGAAATAAGCTGCCCTTAACGGACGAGCAAGCAACGAATTATAAAAATCCTGATAACGATCCTCGTGGACCATGGGCGTCATCAGATTTTACGGCACAAGGATGGAGACCTAATCAAATGTATACTATTGTAACTCCTTCTGGAAATAAAGTTTTACCGCCTGAAGGAAGGTGTTGGAGACACTTAGAAGATGTTTTTCAGCAACTTCTAAAAGAGGGAAGGCTTTGGTTTGGCGCAGATGGGTCTGGCGTTCCAAGAAAAAAGACATACTTATCTGAATCAGAAGGAATTGCACCATGGACATGGTGGACAAACAAAGAAGTTGGACATAACCAAGAGGCAAAGAAAGAAATTATTGCTCTATTTGGAGCCTTAAACGCATTTGACACTCCCAAACCAGAACGTCTGATAGAAAGAATCATCCATATTGCTACCAATCCCGGAGATCTAGTCCTTGACTCTTTCCTTGGCTCCGGCACCACCGCCGCAGTTGCTCACAAGATGGGCCGGCGGTATATTGGAATCGAGATGGGTAATCACGCATATACCCATTGCAAGGTGCGCCTGGACAAGGTGATTGCTGGAGAAGATGACGGTGGAGTTACTAAATCCAATGGCTGGCAGGGTGGCGGCGGGTATCGCTTTTATGAATTAGCTCCTTCGCTGATCAACGAGGACTCTTTTGGAGAAGCTGTTATCAACCCGGACTATGATTCCAATATGTTGGCGGCGGCTATGGCGCTGCATGAGGGTTTTACCTACCAGCCGGACAGCACCGTGTTCTGGAAACAGTCTGTCGGCAACGAAAGCAGCTATCTGTATGTGACCACTCGTCATTTGACCAGCGCCCTTTTGGATTCCATTAAGGATTCCATGGAGGACGGCGAATATCTCATTATCGCCTGCCGTTCCTATGATGCCGGTTTGGAGAAAGCCTATGGCAACATCACGATCAAGAAGATTCCGCAAATGCTGCTTTCCCGTTGTGAGTTTGGCCGGGAGAATTACAATTTGAATATCGTGCATCCGCCTGTGTACGATGAGGAGGTCGAGTCGGATGAGTAATCGCTTTCCGCAGTATACAACAGATTACATTAGTGGCGTCATGTCTCTGCGTAAACCGCAGACAGAATCGCTGAAAATTCTTGAAGAAATTGTGACCAGCGTATCTTTGCGCAGGGGGATGAACTTGCAGGCTGCGCTAGGTGCTGTCCACGCCATGTACCCGATTTGCACGGATTTTGAGAGAGAGTTTCTGTCTTTGACTTTCGCTCTTGCCACCGGCGTGGGCAAAACTCGGCTGATGGGCGCCTTTATTGCCTATCTTTACACTCAGCACGACATCAAAAACTACTTTGTCGTGGCTCCGAACACCACGATCTATGATAAGCTGAAGAGGGACCTGTCGGATTCCAACAGTCCGAAATATGTCTTTCGTGGTCTCGGCTGCTTCAGCACAGCGCCGCAGATCGTAATGGACGATGATTATAAGACAAAGCAGATTTCGTTTTTTGAATCCGATATCCGCATTTTCGTTTATAACATCGACAAATTCAATAAAGAAGATGCCAATATGAGAAGGGTCAATGAGATCATCGGCGATTCGTTCTATGCGTATCTTACCTCGCTTCCTGATCTTGTACTGATCATGGATGAATCGCATCATTACCGGGCAGAGCGTGGTGCTGCAGCACTAAACGAACTGCATCCGTTACTGGGGCTGGAACTTACCGCCACACCGCTTGTCACGAAGGGCAGCAAACAAGTACCATTTAAAAATGTTGTTTATGAGTATCCGCTCTCTACGGCTATCGAGGACGGATATACAAGAACGCCTTTTGCCGTTACCCGCTCCGATATTGATTTTTATAACTTCGGAGACGAGCAGCTGGATAAAATGATGCTCCTTGACGGGATCGCCTGCCATGAAAATGCGAAGCGCAAGCTGGAAGTCTATGCCGTCAATCACGGGAAACCGATTGTGAAGCCATTTATGCTTGTGGTCTGCAAAGATACGGATCACGCAGCATGGGTGGAACAGTATATCCGTTCCGATGAGTTCAGGGACGGCGCCTATCGAAATAAAACGATTATTATCCATTCTAAGCAAAAAGGAGCGGAGACGGAAGCTAATACCCGTTTGCTGCTTGATGTAGAAAATCCAGAAAATCCCGTGGAGATCGTGATCCACGTCAATATGCTCAAAGAGGGTTGGGATGTCAACAATCTTTATACTATCGTACCTCTTCGCACAGCTGCTTCTAAAATCCTCCGGGAGCAAATGGTTGGACGCGGGCTCCGTTTGCCCTATGGAGAGCGCACTGGAGATCGTGATGTGGATGCCGTGATGCTGACTGCTCATGACAAATTCCAGGATATTCTGGAGGAGGCACAGCGTGGCGATTCTATTTTCAAAGCTGGAAATGTGATTAAGGTAGAGGAAATCAAGCCGGAAGAGGTGGTCTATTCACAGTTGACGTTCCCCGAACTGGACGCTGAATTGGAAAAGGCTTATGCCCATACAAAGATAGAGAAGACGGAAAAGACAGACGCACTGATTAAGAAGGCGGTGGGTTTAATCAAAACAGAAGTGGTGAAGCACATCCAGCATACGACGACACACACTGTTACATCAGAGCAGACGCAGCAAATTGCTGAAACTGTTCGACAAAAGGTAGCCGAAGACAAGGACCTTGGCCAGACCTTCAAAGAGAATGAGATGCCGCTTACTGCGTGGATCTTCTATCAAACCGAGGAAACGCACCGGGCTGTCATAAACGGTTTCATTCCGATTCCGCGCATCAAAGTGACGGATGCTGGTGCGGAGGAATATGTATTCGTAGACTTTGACTTGGATATGGCAGAATTTACACATGTCCCGATTAAAAACGAACTGCTCATTCAGAATTTGGAGGATATGCAGGATCGACAGCGTATCAAAGGAGATGCTATTGACTTTGAGGGTTACAATCCGAAAAAGGTCATTCTGGAACAGCTTCGTCAGAAGCCGGAGATTGATTATGAAAAATGCTCCACGCTGCTTTTTAAGCTAATTTCTCAGGTCTGCAACCATTATGAGGCGTACTATGGCGCAAATGGGATGCGGAACATTATCATGATGTACAAACGTGATATCGGAAACAAAATCTATAAGCAAATGCTTCAGCATTTCTATTGCGAAAACGGTTTTTTACAGGAAGAAGTGGTGGGTACGAGAAATTACAATATACAGCCGTCGTATAGTTGTTCCGAACGGATAAATCTATTCTCTGATGATTATACGGAAAATATCCAGTCTGTATTGTTTGAGGGAATCAAGAACGGCGTGTTAAGTGAAGCCAAGTTTGACAGTAAGCCGGAACTGGTGCTTGCCCGCGTTTTGGAAACAGATCACGATGTACAAAATTGGCTGCGCCCTGCGCCTCAGGAATTCAATATTACCTATAACCACGGGCATCTTTATGAGCCGGACTTTGTGGTAGAGACAGATGGTGTGATTTATCTGGTAGAGGTCAAAGGCGAGGACAAGCTCAACGATCCGGATGTCATTGCCAAGAAAAAGTGCGCCGTCCGGTACTGCGATGTGGTATCCCGCTGGAGTAAGGCAAATGGCTATAAAGAGTGGCGGTACCTGTTTATACCGTCAAAGCAGGTAATGCCAAATTCTTCTTTTTTGCAACTATCAAAACGATTTCAGGAATTATAAAAAGGGGAGAATAAATGTCACAAATAAATACACATCCTGACCCTATCAAGGAATACTATATTGCATATTTTGATTTGCTTGGGTATAAAGATTTTTTCAAAAGTCACCCAAACAAAGCTGAAGAATTTCTATCAGCTATACATGACTCTATTTTCAATACAAAAAAGTATATACAAGAAATCAATGCTTCGCTCCTTGGCGGAAAGTTCGGAAAGTTGGATATCAATGTAAAAATTTTTTCAGATAACGTATTGCTCTGTTTGGAAACGGGCAGCGAGAAAATCGAAATGATCGAATATCCGCGCTTCCTGGCATTTCTATCTATCGTAGCGGATATTCAACGAAACTTTATTTTAAATTATGGACTGTTTCTTAGAGGCGGCATAACAATCGGTAGCCTTTCCTTTAACGAGGATTTTATCTTTGGGCAAGGCCTGATTGATGCAGTTGAATTGGAAGAAACGGCCGTATATCCACGAATTGTTGTAAGTGAGGCGGCTCTTAGCTTTATTCGGCAACTTCATTTTGTAAAACAAAGTGACTTGGATCGTGCGTGCGATATTGAGAAACGTGCACATTTAGGTGAGAACATCAAGGACGAGGAACTTTCATTTTGTAATTCTATTATGCCTGTTGTAGAAATGGAAAAATTATATTTGAAGGTGAGAGACATTCTTCTCCTTCATGTTTTTGATAGAGCTGTCAGCTTGAATTATCTTTATTGTGTTGAAATAAGTGATGCTCTTGATACATCTATGGTAAAACAGTTATTAGCCATTCTTGAAAAAATGTTCCCAAATGAGTATCGAAAGCTGACTGGCTCCAACCAAGATCCACTCCGATTGCTTGAACGGCATAAATCTCGGATTATTCAAAAAATCAAAGAATTTGGGCAGTACAATGATATAGATATATCAGCCCCAAACGCAGTCAAGACAGCAGAGTTAAGGGAAAAGATTTTGAAAAAATATTTGTGGGTAATGATGGTACATAACTACATATGCCAAAGAAGATGTAACACCCTTAAGTACATGATTAAATCTGGCAGTACATGCGATATCCATTTCATGAGAATGACGGTAGAAATAATTGAAGACGAGATTTCAGATGAGGATGCAACCGAAAAGCTGTGAAAAATTGCGAAGCCGCTTAAGCGACAGCGACGAGTCAAAATAAAGTGGCTGGGATAGATCGAGAGCGACATTCGCATAGCGCAAAGAAACAGTCAGCACCTTTAGACGCTGGCTGAGTAGTGCGGGCTTATGGCTCGTGTCCGAGTCATTCCATTTTACGGGCGGCGGTAACTTCCGGCATTCGGAAAGATGGAAATGCACCGCCACGCTGCCGAAATCGATGGAAATATATTGCCGCGCGGTCAGGATAATTTCAGGATTCCATGAAGATAACGGTTCAGATCTTCCGGGTCGGCGAAAAGATTTTTTTCGTATTCCAGATAAGAAAGCTTATCTTTATATTCAATCTTAAACTCCGGCCTCTGAATCCCGGCAAGACCGGGCAGGAAGAAGCCGGTCTTTTTCGTATAGCAGTTCTGCGGAGCCGCCTTTTCGCGCGCCGAACGTTCCACATATTCCCCGACGCTTTTGTGGATCGCGGTATCCTCGAAGGGAAGATAATAGTAATTCCGGTAATCCGGGTAGAAATGCTTCAGCGTTCCGCTGCACAGTTCCATTTCCAGAGAAAGGGTACTGCCGGTAATGGTAAGGTGACAGGTACAGGCTCCGATGGAAACGGTTCGGGAGATGCCGACGGGCACATCATACGCGCTGGATGCACGAAGAATAAGCGCAGGCTGCGTATCTCCGAACAGATCCGGAACTTCCCGGATGGTCTGATCCAGAAGCGTGAAATCATGCTCCAGAAGATCCGGATAATTTAAAATGGGAAGGATGAGAGGCATACCTTCCAGATCCTCCCGGTTATGAAGCATCAGCATATCGTAGAGTCGGTCGTCGTGACTGTGCAGATATGCGTGGTAGACTTCGATCAGCTGGCCGCCGTTATACTGGTCTTCCCGGAAAATACCCAGGAAACGCTCGATGGATTTCTGCTTTAGGCTCTCCAATCCCAGAAGGGAGCGGTAGGTCTTGATCCGCCGGTAGATATCGACGCTTTGAACCGCGGAAAAATCATAATCCAGGCCGTGGGCGTGGCAGCGTTTCAGAAGGTACGGAATATCAAAGCCGTCGCCGTTGAAATGGACGACAGCCGTAAACTGTTTAAGAAATTCAAAAAACGCCGTCAGGATCGTCTTTTCCGCGTCTGGTGTGTCGGCGAACCATTGGATCAGCTGCCAGCTTCCATCGCGGAAATATGTACAGCCGATCAGATAGAGCTGGGAATGTTCGCCGGAAAAGCCGGTGGTCTCGATATCGAAGAAGAGAAGTTCTTCCAGACGTCCAAGCCTGTTGAGCGGGTAGGTGTCCGGGAGAATGATACTCTTTTGTACAGTGATCATGGGGAGATGCCTCTTTCTTATAAATCATAAACTGTGCAGGAAGGCCGCATTTTGCAGGATACAGAAAAACACGAATGGGCGTTTCTGTAATCGGAATACGGAACATGCGCTCACACAAACAGCGTGCAGCCCTGTTTCTTGAATTCCTCGATCTTTCTGTCGATCAGCTCCGCGGGGACGCCCAGCTTTTCAGCCAGGCAGTCCCTGCAGAGAAACTCTGTACTCCCGCGGTTAATGAATTTCTTATGGGCGCCGATTTCATTGTGGGTCAGTTCGCGGCCGCACCGCATGCAGGCGCTCATGATCTCTTTCCGTCCGCACGGCTTGGACGGAATGCGCCGAGAGGAGCATTTATTACGCAGGCATTCATTTTCTCTCAACCACCTTCGCGCGGTAGACGGCGCAGTCGAAAGCATCCAGATCCTTGCTGAAGGTGGAATTGACGACCGTGACCACTTCGCCGGTCCACACTTCCGTCATCTTAAGCGTGCGACCGGTGCTGTGGGGCAGGCCGACTTCGTCCAGATTGAAACGCGCGGCGCCTTTCTTGTCGCTCAGATTGAATAGTCCGATGGCCAGGTCGCCGTCCGCCAGGTGCTTTGCGTAAAGAAGTACGTCGTCGCCGCACCAGATGCCGGTCAGCTTAAACGGCTGGCGGCAGGCCGGATCCTGGTTGATGCGGATCAGTTCTTCATTGGTCAGGATCTTCTTTGTCATGTCGTTCATATTCCGCACGTCGCAGCCGATCATGAGCGGCGAGCCTAAGAACGCCCAGATGGAGAAATGGGTCTTATACTGGGTGTCGCTGCAGCCGGCAAGGCCTACGTTGCCTTGGCCGTACATGCCGACGATCAGCATATCCATGTCGTTGAAGCAGCCGACGCCGTTGAATGGATGGAGCCGTTCCTGCTGCTTGACCAGATCCTTCACCGACTGCCAGGTGTCGAAAATATCGCCGGTGGAGCGCCACATGGACGCGCCGGTGGTCTTGATCCACTCGTGGGTCTCATCCGCGCCCCAGGAGCAGGCGGAGAGCAGGATATCGCGTCCGCAGTTATCGAGGGCCAGGCCCATGCGGCCGTAGAGGTATCTGCCGGCGATGATGGGGCTGTGGTAGCAGTAGTCGTATTTAAGGAAATCGACGCCCCAGGAGGCAAATGTCTCCGCGTCGATGAATTCATGTTCGAAGCTGCCGGGATAGCCGGCGCAGGTCAGATTGCCGGCGCAGGAATACATGCCGAACTTAAGCCCTTTGGAATGGACGTAGTCTGCTACGGCCTTCATGCCGTGTGGGAACTTGGCCGGATCGGCGACGAGACGGTCGGAAGCGTCCCGTTCCCGCAGGGACCAGCAGTCGTCGATGACCAGATATTCATAGCCCTTTTCAGGCAGGCCTTCCTTTACCATGGCGTCGGCGGTTTCGAAGATCAGCTGCTCGCTGATATTGTTTCCGAAAGTGTTCCATGAGTTCCAGCCCATGGGCGGCGTCAGTTTTACCATAGAATGCGTTCCCTCCTGTTATGAAGTGTGGTGATTGATACCAAACAGCCAGTTAGGACGAACTGTTTTGTTGGTTTGTCAAAATTTGACGGTTTCAGGTTTTCGAGGCTATTATAAACGATATTGAGGAAAATGGGAACCAGAATATTTGTTCGCTTTTGCTTGAAATGGTTTGGGTATTATGGTAAGATAATGGAAGCAATATTTGACAGTCAGAGAAGAACGGGAAGGATTATGTATGATTTCCTATATCAGGGGACCGCTTATAGAGGTGGATGAAGAAGTGATCGTGGTGGAAGCAGGGAGCGTCGGGTATAATATCCGTGTGCCGCTTTCCCTTCTGGAGACGCTGCCGCCGCTGGGAACCGAGGTGCGTATCTACACGTATCTGCGGGTGCAGGAGGACGCCATGACGCTTTATGGCTTCAGCAGTCGTCAGGATCTGAAGATATTTAAACAGCTTCTGGGCGTCAGCAGTGTGGGTCCGAAAGGAGCGCTGGCAATTCTCTCGGCACTGAGTCCTGCTGATCTGCGGCTGGCGATCATTTCCGGGGACGCGAAGGCGATCGCGAAAGCGCCGGGCATCGGACTTAAGACGGCCCAGCGGGTGATCCTGGATCTGAAGGAGAAGGTGTCTATGGAGGATGTGCTGCCGTCGCTGGTTGAGGGAACGCCAGGAGCGGCGGACGCGGTTGTGGGACGGCAGGCAGCCGGGATGACAGGGGCGGCGAAGGAAGCGGTTGATGCGCTGGTCGCCTTGGGATATTCTCTGATGGAGGCGACGAAGGCGGTGCGGAAGGTCGAAGGTGCGGAAGGGATGACCTCGGATCAGATCCTGAAGGCGTCGCTGAAATATATGTTGTAGGCGAAAGCGATTGACATATGCAGTGAGCACCAGATTAGACTTCAGGAGCGAATAGAAGTACGTATGTATATTGCAGGCAGAAGTTATGGCGTACGCTTGGTGACAGGTTGGGCTTTGGAGGCGGACAGAAGCACGTATATATGCTGCAGACAGAAGTTATAGCGTATGCCCGGGTGATAGATAAGGTCTCAGGAACGGACAGAAGCGCATATAAGAGAATGCGTAAGCAGACAAAGGCGGTTTGACAGATCATTATGGAGCGAAGGATCATTAACACGGAACTGACAGCGGAAGACGAGAAGGTGGAATCCGGCCTGCGGCCCCAGTATCTGGGCGATTACATCGGCCAGGAACGGCTCAAGTCCATGCTGAAGGTATATATCGACGCGGCGAAGTCCAGAGGGGACTCGCTGGATCATGTGCTGTTCTACGGCCCGCCGGGGCTGGGCAAGACGACGCTGGCAGGCATCATCGCCAACGAGATGGGCGTGAACATGAAGATCACTTCCGGTCCTGCCATCGAGAAGCCCGGTGAGATGGCGGCCATACTGAACGGCCTGCAGGAAGGCGACGTGCTGTTTGTGGATGAGATTCACCGGCTGAACCGGCAGGTGGAAGAGTTCCTCTATCCGGCTATGGAGGATTTTGCCGTCGATATCATGCTGGGAAAGGATTCTTCGGCCCGGTCGATGCGGCTGGAACTGCCGCATTTTACGCTGGTAGGCGCGACTACCCGGGCGGGGCTTCTGACGGCGCCGCTGCGGGACCGTTTCGGCGTGGTGCAGAAACTGGAGTTTTATACCCCGAAGGAGCTTAAGACGATCATCCTCCGCTCGGCGAAGGTGCTGAATGTGACGATCGAGGAGGAAGGCGCCATGGAACTGGCGAGACGGTCCAGAGGAACGCCCCGTCTGGCCAACCGCCTGTTAAAGCGTGTCCGGGATTTCGCCCAGGTGAAGTATGACGGAGTGATCACGAAGCAGGTGGCCGATTTCGCGCTGGACATGCTGGATGTGGACAAACTGGGCCTTGACAATAACGACCGGGCGATCTTAACGACGATCATTCAGAAGTTTTCCGGCGGCCCGGTGGGGCTGGATACGCTGGCGGCTGCCCTTGGCGAGGACGCGGGGACACTGGAAGATGTGTATGAGCCGTATCTGCTGATGAACGGACTCATCAACCGGACGCCCAGGGGTCGCACGGCGACGGAGAACGCTTACCGGCATCTGGGGCTTCAGATGGAGTGACTGCGATTTCCCATGCGGTCTGCCATTTGCCGGAATTGGAAAGGCACCGGATGGAAAGATGTGCCGGTCTGGCAGTTCCGGCTGATGCGGGGCGATCTGATAAAGAAAGGCGGGTTACAGGATGTATCAGGCAGCAGAAAAACGTTACGAAACCATGCCGTACAACCGCTGCGGAGCAAGCGGGCTCAGGCTTCCGGCGGTGTCGCTGGGATTGTGGCACAATTTCGGGGATACGGCTTCCTTCGACAATATGAAGCAGATGTGCTTCACGGCGTTTGACAATGGGATCACCCATTTCGATCTGGCTAATAACTACGGCCCGGCACCGGGAAGCGCGGAGCGGAATTTCGGGAAGATCCTGAAGGAAGATCTGGCCCCATACCGTGATGAGCTGATCATCAGCACCAAGGCCGGATACGATATGTGGCCGGGACCTTACGGCGATTTCGGCAGCCGCAAGTACCTGCTGGCAAGTCTGGATCAGAGCCTTGGGCGTCTGGGTCTGGAGTATGTGGACATTTTCTATCATCACCGCATGGATCCAAAGACGCCTCTGGAGGAGACCATGGGAGCCCTCGATCAGGCGGTAAAGAGCGGGAAGGCGCTTTACGCGGGACTTTCCAATTACGATGGGCCGACGCTCGAGAAGGCGTGCGCGATCCTCGCGGAGCTTCGGTGTCCATTTGTGATCAATCAGAACAGCTATAATATTTTCAACCGTACAATCGAGAAGAACGGCCTGAAGGAGACGTCCCGCAGGCTGGGGAAGGGCATTATCTGCTTCAGCCCGCTGGCCCAGGGAATGCTGACGGACCGGTACCTGAACGGAATCCCGGCGGACAGCCGCATAAGGACGGACGGGCGTTTTCTCAATGAGCGCTCCCTGACGGAGGAACGGCTGGCGCAGATCAGACGGCTGAATGAGCTGGCGGCTGAACGCGGTCAGACCCTGGCGGAGATGGCGCTGGCGTGGATCCTGAAGGATGGAATTGTGACCAGTGTACTGATCGGTGCGTCGAAGCCGGAGCAGATCCTTGATGATATCGGCGCTGTCAGGAATACGAAGTTTACAGAAGAAGAACTGCAGCTGATCGATGAGATCGTGATGGAGTGAGAAGTTCCGGGAATCGGATTTTCAGTGGATAATTTAAGAATACAGGGAGCAGAAAGCCATGAATGACAAGAATTATGCAGAGGTTCTGATCGACGGAAAGATCTACACACTGGGAGGTGCAGAGGATCAGGAGTATTTCCAGAAGGTTGCCGGATATATCACAGGCAAGATGACCGAACTTAAGAAACAGGATCGTTTTCCCCGGCAGAGCCAGGAATATCAGGCGGTGATGGTGGCGCTTAACATTGCAGATGATTATTTTAAGGCGATGGCGAAGGTGGAGGAATGCAGCCGGCGCTGCGAGACGCTGGAGAAAGAGACCTATAGCCTGAAACACGAGCTTGTGATGACCCAGATGGATCTGGAACGCAGAGAGAAGGAACTGGAGCAGGCGCGGGCGGAGATCAGCCGGATGCAGACGGAACCGGGGCAGAAGCAGGAGCCAGCGGAGGAGACCCGAAAGGAACTTGAGACGGTAAGGAAAGCCTTGGAAGAACTGCAGAAGCAGGATCAGGCCAATCGGGAAGAGATCCTGAAACTGCGGGCGCTTCAGGCGGTTTCAAACGCCTCGTATGGCGGTCAGCATTATAATTCAGGCAATAACCGCAGATAGATACGAAAGCGTCCCGCGAGAATCCCGCTTGCGGGACCTTTGTTTATACGGAACCGTGTTAAGACGGAATGGGATGGAGAAGGAAGATGGATCGTAATAAGCAGACGGAAAACCATAAGGGGCAGACCGGCAAGCGTGCGGAATTGCTGGCGCCTGCCGGGTCTTTTGAGAGCCTGCGGGCAGCTGTCGCTGCCGGTGCAGATGCGGTATATCTCGGAGGCACACGCTTCGGAGCAAGGGCCTATGCGGATAATTTTGATGAGGAAGCTATGCTTCAGGCCATCGACTATGCCCATCTTCACGGCGTTTCCCTGTATATGACGGTAAACACACTGGTCAAGGAAAAGGAACTTTCCGGCCTGTATGATTATCTTGCTCCCTATTATGAGCGCGGACTGGACGCGGTCATCGTGCAGGATCTCGGCGTACTTACGGCGGTGCGCCGGTGGTTTCCGGATATGCGGATTCATGCCAGTACGCAGATGACAGTCACCGGCGTGGGCGGCGTGCAGCTTCTGAGAAAGCTGGGGGTGTCCCGCGTGGTGACTGCCAGGGAGTTGTCGCTTCAGGAACTGCAGGAGATTGATAAGAACACAGATATTGAGGTCGAAAGCTTTATCCACGGGGCATTGTGTTACTGCTATTCCGGGCAATGTCTCTTAAGCAGTCTGATCGGGGGGCGCAGCGGTAATCGGGGACGCTGTGCCCAGCCATGCCGGCTGCCTTATGATGTGCCCAAAGCCGGCGGGGATACCGGCGCTGTGTCCGGGACGCCCCATGGCAGTTCATTTCCAGAAAGGTATTTAAATAACAAAAACGAGCGGTATCTTATGAGCCTTAAGGATCTTTGCACGCTGGACATTCTGCCTGATATCCTGGAGAGCGGCGTGTATTCCCTTAAGATCGAAGGACGTATGAAAAGCCCGAGATATACAGCCGGCGTCGTCAGCGTTTACCGGAAATATACGGATCTTTATCTGCGTGAGGGACGCGGTGGTTACCATGTGGACGATAAAGACCGTCAGATGCTGTCTGCACTGTTCGACCGCGGAGGTCAGACGGAAGGATATTACCGGAAGCATAATGGCAGGGATATGCTGGTACTTAAAGAGAAACCGGCATTCAGGCAGACGAACGGGGAACTGTTTGCTTATCTGGACCAGACGTATGTGGAAGCGGACAAAAAGGAGCAAATCGGCGGCAGACTGACGGCTTTTTGCGGCCAGCCCCTGCAGCTTGAATTATGGATGCTGGACAGAGATGCGGATTCCGGGAGGAGGGTAGACCGCGCCCGATATGGGGATGTGGACGTTTTCCCTGCGGCGGAAGTGTCCGGCGCCGTCGTTCAGGCTGCGCAGAACCAGCCGATGACGGAAGAGCGCCTTAAGCGGCAGATCGAGAAGACAGGCGGTACGCCTTTCGCGTTTGCTTCCCTCGAGATAGGTACGGACGGCCGGGGTTTTGTACCGGTACAGGCGCTGAATGAATTAAGGCGTGATGGAATGGAGAAACTGAAAGAGACGGTTCTGCTGCCTTATCGGCGCGACCGGGAGGGGGAGAAGCGGCCGACAGTCGGTTGGCCGGCTCCGGATGATCTGATGGGCGGACATCCTGCGGAACATGCCGGAAACGAACCGTGGACGCCGCTGCTTCATGCGCTGGTGTCTGACAGGGAGCAATTTATGGCCGCCGTGGAAGCGGCCGATATTGCGGAGATCCAGATAGAAGCAGACGCCCTGCCGGCTGAGGAATGGCCATTTGCAGTCCGTCTCTGCCATGACGCACAAAAGAGATGTGTCCTCGCGATGCCTGTGATCTTTCGTACTGAGGCGGCGGCTTTCTTTCGCCGCTGCAGAAAGGAATTGCGCGCTGCGGGCTTTGACGGCTTTTTGGTAAGGGCGCTGGAAGAACTGGACTATTTGCACGGCAGCGGGGAAGCCCTGCACCTGTACGCAGACCATAATCTGTATGCGTTCAATCATCTGGCGGCAGAAACCCTGATCCGCGCGGGCTGTGAGAGACTGACGTTTCCGCTGGAACTGAACGTGGGGGAGATGCAGGAACTTGCAAAGGAAAGCTATGGACAGGGGAGCTGTCCGGCGGCTTATGGTCGAAAGACTGATTTTGAACTGAGCGCTTACGGGTATCTGCCGGCCATGACCACGGCCCAGTGTGTCCGCAGTACCTTATCCGGCTGTGACCACATGCCAGGGTTCCTGACATTGAAGGATCGCACCGGCAAGGAGCTTCCGGTATATAATCACTGTGCGTTCTGCTATAATACGATTTATAATCCGCTTCCCCTGTCGCTTCTGGGGATGGAAGACGCGGTGATGCGGCTTCGTCCGGCGGCGCTGCGGCTTGCGTTTTTGCGTGAAACGCCCCGGGAACTGTCAGACACCGTAAAGGCTTTTGCAGATGCGTTCCTGCGCGGAAAGTCTGAAAGACCGGCTGGATTTACCAGAGGACACCTGAAACGAGGCGTAGAGTAAGCATTGCGAAAGCCGTGTGAAGCAGGCTTTCGGAGAGGAGGAATGAGATGAATCAGAATATGCTGCAGAACATCCTGCACGTATATGTGTCATGGACGCGGTATCTGCTGTTTCTTCTGATGGCTTTTTATACTTACCTGAATTTTCGATATTTCAGCGTGGACGAAGAGCGGAAGAAGCAGATCTGCGGGCGGCAGATTATTCTGATGCTGCTTTTGCATTTCATCGCTTACAGCGTGATCCTGTTACAGACCATGGATCCGGCGATGGCGGCGTTCTACGGACTGCAGATCGTTTTTTTCCTGTGCTTTCTGTTTGTTTACCGGATATTTTACCCGCAGACTTCGCGGCTGCTGGTCAACGATATGTGCATGCTTCTCTGCATAGGTTTTATCATGCTGACGCGGCTTGACGCGGACCGGGCGTTCAGGCAGTTTATCATTGCTGCGCTCTCCGCTGTGGTCTGCTGGATCATACCGGCGCTTATCAGTCGGCTGCGCTGGCTTAAGAAACTGTTCTGGCTTTATGGGCTTTTGGGGCTTTTTTTGCTGGGAATCGTCTGCGCGGCGGGAAATACCAGTTTCGGCGCCCAGTTGTCGATTACCTTCGGCGCGATCTCCATGCAGCCGTCGGAATTTGTGAAGATTCTGTATGTGCTTTTTTTGGCCGGCATGCTCAGCCGCTCCGCAGAATTTCCCCATCTGCTTCTCACGAGCGCTGCGGCTGCGGCCCATGTATTGATCCTGGTGCTCTCGAGAGATCTGGGAAGCGCGCTGATCTTCTTCCTCACATACCTGTTTATGCTGTATGCGGCCACATCCGACTGGAAATGGACCGGCGCAGGGCTAATATGCGGTAGTATGGCGGCGGTTGCGGCCTACCGGCTTTTCTCCCATGTGCAGCGCCGCGTGCTGGCATGGCGGGACCCCTGGTCGGATATCGATAATCGGGGCTATCAGATCACGCAGTCCCTGTTTGCCATCGGTACCGGAAGCTGGTTCGGACTTGGGCTCTATGAAGGAATGCCCAAAAAGATTCCGGTGGTGGAAAAAGACTTCATTTTTGCGGCCATCTCCGAAGAAATGGGTGCTCTCTTCGCTTTCTGCGTTCTTCTGATCTGTCTGGGCTGTTTCCTGCAGTTTGTGCTGATCGCGGTGCGCGTTGGGGATCTGTTTTATAAGCTTACCGCCTTCGGTCTGGCTGTTGTTTACATTGTGCAGGTTTTTCTGACCGTGGGCGGTGTGATCCGGTTTATTCCGTCCACAGGCGTTACACTGCCGCTTGTCAGCTACGGCGGCAGTTCAATGCTGAGCACATTTATTTTGTTCAGTGTGCTTCAGGGCCTGTATTTCATGACGGATCAGAAAGGGCGGTAAGAAATGCGCATACGGAAACCGTGGAGTAAAATCAGAAATGCATATGGCCGCTCCCGGCCGGGGCAGGACAGAAACATCAGGAAAGATGCGGATAAGACCATGCTTTTCTTAAGCCGTCTGGTTGCGGCGGTATTTGCCGCTATGCTTGTTTATGAAGTATGGTTTCTGACCGTGCGCCGGGAGGATACGATCAATAACAGTTATAATGCCCGGTTGGACAGCTTTGCCAGGCAGGTCGTACGGGGACGTATCACGACGAATGACGGCACGGTACTTGCGGAGACCGTTATCGGTGCGGATGGAAGCGAAACGCGCACATACCCGTATGGAGCGCTGTTCGCCCATGCGGTCGGATATTCCACGATGGGAAGGACCGGACTGGAAAATCTGGCCCATTTCTATCTGCTTAGTTCCCATGGGAATCCGGTTGAGCATATGTTTCGGGAATTGACGGGCGAGAAAAACATCGGCGATACCGTGGTGACGACGTTTGATTTGGCGCTTCAGCAGACGGCCTGTGACGCGCTGGGCGACCACCGCGGCGCGGTGGTCGTTATGGAGCCGTCTACAGGGAAAGTACTGGCGATGGTGTCAAAGCCGGGATTCGACCCGAATACAGTCTCTCTGGACTGGGATACGCTGGTTTCGCCGGATAACGCTTCAGCGCAGCTTTTGAACAGGGCTGCGCAGGGACTTTATCCGCCGGGGTCCATATTTAAGACCGTGATCCTTTTGGAATATATCCGTGAACATCCTGACGATTACGGTGATTTCCGTTTTACGTGCGACGGCTCTTATGAGGCGGAAGGCTACACGATCCGGTGTTACCATGGCAATGTCCATGGCACGCAGGATCTGAAACAGGCATTTGCCAATTCCTGTAACGGCGCTTTCGCGTATATCGGCAGCTGTCTGGACGCGGAGAAGCTGGCTGCTACGGCTCAGGAGCTGCTGTTTAACAGTGATATGCCTGTCGCGCTGCCGTATACCGAAAGTTCCTTCAGCATGGAAAAGGACGCGGATCTGTGGGAGAGACTGCAGACCTCCATTGGTCAGGGCAAAACCCAGATCACGCCGCTGCATGGCGCCCTTCTGGCTGCCGCTGCCGCGAATGGCGGCGTATTAATGAAGCCCTGTTTCATCGACCATATTGAGAACGCAGGCGGAGATCGGATCCGCAGCTTTCAGCCTTCTGTTTACGGGAGCCTGATGCGTCCGGAGGAGGCTGCTGTTCTTGCCGGGATGATGCGTGCAGTCGTCGAGGAGGGTACCGCCTCTGCCTTGCAGAATGACCGCTATACGGCGGCGGGAAAGACCGGTTCCGCAGAATTTGAAGGCGGGAGGGATACCCACGCCTGGTTCATTGGTTTTGCGCCGGTTACCGATCCGCAACTGGCCGTCAGCGTTATCGTGGAAGAGGGCGGTTCCGGCGGTGCGGCAGCGGTTCCCGTTGCTGCGAAACTGTTTGAAACATATTTTTCGAGAGCGCTTGCAATCCGATGAAGAATGCGTTATACTACGTTCAGGCTCACAACACACACCAACGGTGCGGGAGATTTCGTACCGGACAGGAGGGATTGCAATGATAGAAGCAACGAGCTGTGGCGGTGTGGTGATATTTCGTGGTAAGATTCTTGTGTTGTATAAGAACTATAAGAACAAATACGAGGGTTGGGTGCTGCCGAAAGGGACTGTAGAAGCAGGAGAGGATTACAAGGAGACGGCGCTTCGCGAGGTAAAGGAAGAGACGGGCGTCGCCGCATTGATCATCAAATATATCGGCAAGAGCCAGTATTCGTTCAGTACGCCGCAGGATATGGTGGAGAAGGACGTGCACTGGTATCTGATGATGGCCGACAGCTACTACAGCAAGCCACAACGTGAGGAGTATTTCATGGATTCGGGCTATTATAAGTTCTATGAAGCCTATCATCTGCTGAAGTTTGCAAACGAGAAACAGATTCTGGAGAAAGCCTACAATGAATATCTGGAATTAAAAAAGAATAATCTGTGGGGTTCCAAGAAATACTTTTAAGAAGCGCGTACAGAGGACATTCCTGTGGGGATGTCCTCTGCTTCGTTTTACGTCTCTCTATTGAATGATCTGAAAATACTCGTAGCCGTCGGCTTTGCGTTTCTGCACCAGTTTCTGAATGCGTTCCGTCTGGGACAGGGCGCCGCCGATGGTGACGTCATGGTTCAGGCAGTTGATGATAGCCGCCAGGTATTTGCTCATATCCGCCTCCAGATACCATTCGCGTTCCAGAAGTTCTGCCGGACGGTAGTTTAAGTTGGTCGTGATCACATAATCAATGTAACCTTTCTCATAGAACTCGTCAAATCTGTCCAGTCCATTGGTAAACAGCCCGAAGGTGCAGCAGACAATGACTTTCGCCGCTTTCCGGTCCTTGAGCGCCCTGGCGGTATCCAGCATACTTTCACCGGAGGAGATCATGTCGTCGATGATCAGTACCGTCTTGCCTTCGACGGAGGCGCCGAGAAATTCATGGGCTACAATCGGATTGCGGCCGCCTACGACGCGGGAGTAGTCGCGGCGTTTATAGAACATTCCCATGTCTACGCTCAGATTGTTGGCCACATAGACTGCACGGTCCATCGCGCCTTCATCAGGGCTGATGACCATGAAATGATCCTTGTCGATGAGCAGGTCCGGATCATGTTCGAAGAGGGTGGTCATGAACTGGTAGGTAGGCATGAAATTGTCAAATCCACTCAGGGGAATCGCATTCTGAACCCTGGGATCATGGGCGTCGAAGGTGATGATATTGGAAACACCCATCCGCGCCAGCTCTTCCAGTGCCAGCGCGCAGTCCAGAGATTCACGCTTGCTGCGTTTGTGCTGACGGCCTTCATAGAGGAACGGCATGATCACGCTGACCCGGTGGGCCGTGGAAATACACGCGCCGATGACGCGTTTCATATTCTGATAATGATCATCCGGGGACATATGGTTGATATAGCCGTTCATGGAGTAGGTAAGACTATAGTTCGTGACATCGGCCATGACGTATACGTCGGCGCCGCGAACGGATTCATTGATGACGGCCTTGCCTTCGCCGCTTCCGAAACGGGGGCAGGAAAGATCGAGCAGATAGGAGTCCACATCGTAACCGCGGTAGTTTAAATCTTCCTTTCGACGCATCAGTTCTTCCATATCGCGTCTGCGGAAGGATACGATGTGGTCATTGACAAGGCCCGCAAAGTCACGACAACTGTCAAGAGCCGCCAGTTTCAGGGGTGCAACGGGCAGGGAATGATAGAATACATACTTGTTCGGCATGGAAGATACCTCCGTATGGGTGGTTGCCAATCAACATCTGCACATTGCATTTATACCATTTTTCGTGGGAAAGCGTCAATAAGAAATGCAAAAGTATTGCAGAAAATACAATTTATAGCCTCATTGGCACCAATGCTTTACAAGACCTGAGAAACTTGCTATCATAAGAATGGTAATGGGTCTGTGTGGATCCTGTCTGGCAACAGGGAAGGTGCGAAATGAAGAAAAAGAGAGGCCATTTGATCCGTGAGGTGGAGCCGGGGTCCATCGCGGACGAACTGGGGCTTGAACCGGGGGATCGCCTGATCAGTATCGACGGGCATGATCCGGAAGACATTTTTGATTACGAATATTATCTTGAGAATGAATCCGTTGTCGTGCTGGCAGAGAAGGCGGACGGCGAGGAATGGGAACTGGATATCGAAAACGATTATCAGGATCTGGGGCTGACGTTTGAAAATGGCCTGATGAGCGAGTACCGCTCCTGCACGAACAAGTGTATCTTTTGTTTTATTGACCAGATGCCGCCGGGGATGCGGGATACGCTGTACTTCAAGGATGACGATTCAAGACTCTCGTTTTTGCAGGGGAATTATGTGACCCTGACGAACATGAAGCAGAAGGACATCGATCGCATCATCCGGTTTAAGCTGTCGCCGATCAATATTTCGGTGCATACCACGAATCCCCAACTTCGCTGCATGATGCTGAACAATCGGTTCGCGGGGAAGGCGCTTGCCTATATGGATCAGCTTTATCAGGCGCAGACGCCGATGAACGGCCAGATTGTGCTCTGCAGGGGCCTGAACGACGGGGAGGAGCTGGAGCGGACGATCGGCGACCTGAGCCGGTACATACCGTATATGGAGAGCGTGTCGGTGGTGCCGGTGGGGCTTACGAAGTTTAGGGACGGGCTGTATCCGCTTGAACCGTTTACGGCAGAGGACGCGGCGCGGACCATCGACCGGATCGAGCGGTGGCAGAAGAAGCTGTACGCGGAGCGCGGGACCCATTTCGTCCATGCCAGCGACGAGTTCTATATTCTGGCCGGGCGGCCGCTCCCGGAGGCGGAGCGTTACGACGGCTATCCCCAGCTGGAGAACGGCGTGGGCATGGTGCGGTTGATGACCGAGGAGGTTCATGAGGCGCTGGCGAAACTCTCCGGTGATCAGGAAACGGAAGAACTGTCGGTGGCGACCGGGCTTCTGGCAGCGAAGTATCTTCAGGGATTTCTTGATGAGATCGCGGAGAAATTCCCGAACCGGAAGGTGCATCTCTATCCGGTGGTCAACGAGTTTTTCGGGGAAATGATTACGGTGTCGGGACTGATTACCGGGCGTGACCTGATCAGCCAGCTTAGCGGGAAACCGCTGGGAAGCAGGCTCCTTCTGCCGGTCAATATGTTCCGCAGCGGCGAGGAGGTTCTTCTGGACGATGTGACCAGACAGCAGGTGGAAAATGCTTTACAAGTCCCGGTGAATATTGTAAAATCAAGCGGGCAGGATTTTGTGGCGGCAGTGCTCGCGCCGCCGGAAGACGACTGGCCCGCGGAGCACGGGGCCTATGAGCTGCCGGGGCTGGAGTAGATATAAGATAGGAGACAGATATGAGCAAACCGATCGTAGCCATCGTAGGCCGCCCCAATGTGGGCAAGTCCACGCTGTTTAACGCCCTGGCGGGGCAGCAGATCGCCATCGTAAAGGACACGCCGGGCGTGACCAGAGACCGGATCTATGCGGACTGCACATGGCTGGACAAGAGTTATACACTGATCGACACCGGCGGCATTGAGCCGGAAAGTAAGGATATCATCCTGTCCCAGATGAGGGAGCAGGCGGAGATCGCCATCGCCACGGCGGACGTGATCATTTTCATGGTGGACGTGCGTCAGGGGCTTACGGACGCGGACTTTAAGGTGGCGGACATGCTCAGAAAGGCACAGAAGCCGGTGGTCCTCTGCGTCAACAAGGTGGACAGTGTCAAAAAATTCGGCAATGACGTCTATGAGTTCTACAACCTCGGCATCGGAGACCCGTTCGGAATCTCGGCGGCTTCCATGCTGGGGCTCGGAGAGCTGCTGGACGAGGTGGCAAAGCATTTTGATTTAAAGCAGTTTGAGGATGAGGACGACGACAGGCCGCGGGTGGCCATCGTCGGGAAGCCTAATGTCGGAAAGTCCTCTCTGGTCAATAAGCTGGTGGGGGAGAACCGGATGATCGTTTCCGATATCGCCGGGACTACCAGGGACGCGGTGGATACGCAGGTGGTCTATAATGGTACGGAGTATGTATTTATCGATACGGCGGGCCTGCGGCGCAAGAACAAGATCAGGGAAGAACTGGAGCGCTACAGTATTATTCGGGCGGTGGCCGCCGTGGAGCGTGCGGATGTGGTCATCGTGGTCATTGACGCGACGGAAGGCGTCACCGAGCAGGATGCGAAGATCGCCGGTATTGCCCATGAGCGGGGCAAAGGCGTGATCGTCGCCGTGAACAAATGGGACGCCATCGAGAAAAATGACAAGACGATCTACGAATTCACGCGGAAAGTGCGGGATACGCTGTCTTTCATGCCTTACGCGGAGATCGTGTTCATTTCGGCGGTGACGGGACAGCGGCTTAACAAAATGTTTGAGACGATCGACATGGTGCGGCAGAACCAGAACCTGAGGGTGGCGACCGGCGTGCTTAACGAGATCATCACCCAGGCCGTGGCCATGAAACAGCCGCCTTCTGATAAAGGCAAGCGGCTTAAGATCTTCTATGTGACCCAGGTGGCGGTGAAGCCGCCGGCGTTTGTGGTGTTCGTGAACGATAAGGAGCTGATGCATTTCTCTTATCTGCGGTACCTGGAGAACCAGATCCGTGAGACGTTCGGGTTTAAGGGGACGCCCCTTAAATTCATGATCCGTGAAAGGAACGCCAAGGAGAACGCTTAGGCAGCCGGGCGGCATAAGAACAGAAAGCAGCCGGTGCTGCCGCGGCGTCAGTACGGAAAGCGCCGACTCCAAAGAAAGAACGAACACAGGGGTAGAGAGGAGAGGACTATGGAACGAATCATCTGTCTTTTGGTCGGATATGCCTGCGGGCTTATCCAGACCGGTTATTTTTACACGGAGGCCCACCATGTGGATATCCGGAGCGTGGGCAGTGGTAATTCCGGCAGCACCAACGTGATGCGGACGATGGGTGCGAAGGCGGGGCTGATCGTATTTTTGGGGGATGCGTTCAAGACGCTGATCCCGTGCCTGATTGTGCGCGCGGTATTCAACGCACGGATGCCGGAGATGGCGAACCTTCTGGTGCTTTATACGGCGTTCGGCACGATTCTGGGCCATAATTTTCCGTTCTACCTGAAGTTTAAGGGCGGCAAGGGGATCGCTTCCACGGCGGGACTTCTGGCGGCCATGGACTGGCGGGTGATGCTCATCTGTCTCGTGGCCTTCATAATCGTCGTGGCCGTGACCAGATTCGTGTCGCTGGGGTCGCTGGTTGTCGTGAGCCTTTTCCTGATCGGCATGATCATTTTCGGAGGCCGCGGCGACTATGGCCTGGCATCCCGGTACCTGACGGAGTTTTACGTACTGAGCGCGGCGGTGACAGCCATGGCGTTCTGGCGTCATAAGGCCAACATCGTCCGGCTGATTCACGGGAATGAGAACAAGATCAGTATCGGACATGTGAAATAATGCGGTCCGTTCGCTGTACGGTAATATGATAAGTTCGCTGTGTTCAGTGCAGTAAAATACGCGAACGCGAAAGCAGCGGCGCTATCAGACAGATATAGTCGAAGAATCAGAATATACGCTCATTCGGATGCAGGAGAAGGGAGACGATCGGCATGGCGGATATCGGGATCATAGGGGCGGGAAGCTGGGGGACCGCGCTTGCGGTTCTTCTTTCCGGGGGCGGCCACCGGGTCACGGTCTGGTCGGCGCTTCCGCAGGAGATCGCGGAGCTTAAGGAGACGCGGAAGCACCATAACCTTCCGGGGGTGGTCCTGCCGGAGAATGTGGAGTTTACGGCAGAACTGGATGAAGCCATGGACCGGAAAGAAATGCTGGTGCTGGCGGTTCCTTCCGTCTATACAAGAGGAACGGCGGCATCCATGAAGCCGTTTATCAGGCCGGGCCAGCTTGTGGTCAATGTGGCCAAGGGGATCGAGGAGAGTACGCTGATGACGCTTTCCGAGATCATTGAGCAGGAACTTTCTGAGGCGGAGGCGGCGGTTCTCTCCGGACCGAGCCACGCGGAGGAGGTGAGCCGGGGACTGCCCACCACCTGTGTGGCGGCGGCTCATTCGAAGAAAGCGGCCGAGACGGTCCAGAACCTGTTCATGGGACCGGCCTTTCGGGTCTATACAAGTCCGGACGTCCTCGGCGTGGAGCTGGGCGGGGCGCTGAAAAATGTGATCGCCCTGGCGGCCGGAATCGCCGACGGACTGGGGTACGGCGACAATACGAAGGCGGCGCTGATCACCCGCGGCATCCACGAGATCGCCCGCCTGGGCATGGCGATGGGCGGAAGGTTCGAGACCTTCTGCGGGCTGTCCGGCATCGGCGACCTGATCGTTACCTGCGCCAGTATGCACAGCCGGAACCGGCGGGCAGGCATCCTGATCGGCAAAGGCTATACGATGCAGCAGGCCATGGACGAGGTCAGCATGGTGGTGGAAGGCGTGTACTCCGCAAAGGCGGCGCTTAAGCTGGCGGAGAAGTATCAGGTGTCGATGCCGATCATCGAGCAGGTGAATCAGGTGCTTTTCGAGGGCAAGCCGGCGGCGGAAGCGGTAGGCGATCTGATGATGCGCGACAAGGCGGTGGAGGCTCCCGCGCTGCCGTGGCCGGAGGCGTAGATGGGGCTTTTACGCCGCCGAAAATATCTTTTTCGAATGTTAAAAAATTAGATTGCTTTATGGTCTGAAATATGGTAGAGTGGTGGCGATGTCGGACATTTACATCACTCTATTTTTTGTGTCAGGAGGATAACATGCATTTTCTAGACAAGCGGGTTCAGGTGATCTGCGATGAACTCAAGAAGCTGCGCGTGAAGGACAGGATCCCGGTTCTGGATTGGGAATACAAGAAAGGGAATTTCTTCCATCCTGAGGACGCGGAAAACAGCGAAACGCCGTGGGAGCATTTCGACAGCAGGACCATGCACTGGTACGGTCCGGATGAGCATTACTGGTTTAAGACGACATTTACGGTTCCTGAGGAAATGGACGGCAGGAGACTCTGGATGCACGTGTCCACCCAGATCAAGGAGTGGGACGACGGCAAGAATCCGCAGTTTCTGCTGTTTATCAACGGAGAGATCATCCAGGGAATCGATATGAACCACCGCATGGTGAATATCACGGAGAGCGCGAAAGGCGGAGAAGAGCTTAAGGTAGAGCTTCAGTCCTATACCGGCACGCTTCACGACGAGTTCCAGCTGCGGGTAGATTTCTTTGAGATGGACGCCCTGATCAACAAGGTCTACTATGACCTGCAGGTGCCGCTGTGGGCCTTTACGCGGATGGATAAGGAAGACAAGACCCGCATGGAGATCGAGAATGTCCTGAACGAGACGATCAATCTCATCGATCTGCGGACCCCTTATTCTGCTGAATTTTACAGCACCCTGCAGGAGGCCAGCGATTATATAGACAAGGCGCTTTATACGGATCTGGCGGGTTACAGCGACGTGATCGCCACCTGCATCGGCCACACCCATATCGACGTGGCCTGGTGGTGGACTGTGGAGCAGACCAGGGAGAAGACCGGCCGCAGTTTCGCGACGGTGCTGAAGCTGATGGACGAGTTCCCGTCCTATCGTTTTATGTCCAGTCAGCCCCAGCTCTACGCGTTCTTAAAGGAGCGCTATCCGGAGCTGTTCGCGAAGATCAAAGAGCGGGTGAAAGAGCACCGTTGGGAGCCGGAAGGCGGCATGTGGCTGGAGTCGGATACGAACCTGACCTCCGGCGAGTCATTGGTGCGCCAGTTTATGCACGGCAAGAAATTCTTCAAAGACGAGTTCGGCGTGGACAGTAAGATCCTGTGGCTGCCGGACGTGTTCGGATACAGCGGCGCCCTTCCGCAGATCATGAAGAAATGCGGCATCGATTATTTCATGACCACCAAGCTGTCCTGGAACCAGTTCAACAAGGTTCCCTACGACACCATGCGCTGGAGAGGCATCGACGGCAGCGAAGTGCTGACCCATCTGATCACGACCCTGGGCATCAAGCAGCCGGCGACGGATTTCTTCACCACCTATAACGGTTCGCTGCATCCGGACTCCATCATGGGCGGCTGGATGCGCTACCAGAATAAAGATATCAACAACGACATCCTGATCTCCTACGGCTACGGCGACGGAGGCGGCGGCCCCACCCGTGAGATGCTGGAGACCTCCGTGCGTATGGAGAAGGGCATCAAGGGGATCCCGAAGGTGCGCCAGGAGTTCGCCGGCGTATTCTTCGACGAGCTGAAGGAGAAGGTGTGGGATAACAAGCGTCTGCCCGTGTGGGAGGGCGAGCTGTATTTCGAGTATCACCGCGGTACGCTGACCTCCATGGCGCGCAACAAGCGGGCCAACCGCAAGACCGAACTGGGACTTATGGATCTGGAGCTTTTAGGCGTGCTGGCCGAGGATAAGACGGCTTATCCGGCGGAGCAGATCTATAAGATGTGGGAGACGGTGCTTCTGAACCAGTTCCACGATATCCTGCCCGGCTCCTCGATCCATGAGGTCTACGAGGTGACGAAGCGGGAGTACGATCAGCTGCATGAGCAGATCGGCGCCCTCACTGATGAGCGGCTTCACGCCCTGGCCGGAAACGGACACTGCATGATGATCGTCAATACCACCGGCAAACGCCGCGACGACATCGTACTCTTAGGCGACTGCGGCGCGGAGTGGCTGGTGGATATGGCCGGCCGGGTCTATCCCTGCCAGAAGACGGCGGACGGAACCGTGGCCTTTGTGAAGAACATTCCCGCCAAGGGATATTCCGTCATGTATCAGGTACACGCCGGCTCCGGAAAGCCCCAGACCGAGGAGAAGCATCCGTTTAGCCTGCCGGATGAGCATACGCTTGAGACTCCGTTCTATACGGTCCATTTCGATGAGAACGGCGAGATCGACCGCCTCTACGATAAGGACTGCGGCCGCGAGGTGCTGCAGGAGGGCAGGAAGGCCAACGCCCTCGTGATGTACGAGGATAAGCCCATTTACTACGATAACTGGGATATCGATATCTTTTACACCGAGAAGAGCTGGCCGGTGAACGAAGTGGAGTCCATGCGGTGGACGGAGATGGGCGACGTATGCGCTGTGCTTGAGATCAGGCGGAAGGCCAGCAAGTCAGCGTTTACCCAGAAGATCGTCTTCTACGCCGACAGCAGAAGGATCGATTTTAAGACCAATGTGGACTGGAAGGAGCATCAGACGCTCCTGAAGGTGCATTTTCCGATCAATGTCCATACGGACCAGGCCACCTTCGACGTCCAGTTCGGCAACCTGACCAGGAAGACCCATTCCAACACCAGCTGGGATGTGGCCAGATTCGAGAGCTGCGGTCAGAAGTGGATGGATCTGTCGGAAGGCCATTACGGCGTCAGCCTGTTAAATGACTGCAAGTACGGCCATTCCGTGAAGGACAGCGTGATCGGACTGAGCCTGATCAAGTCCGGGATCGAGCCGAACCCGGTGGCTGACCAGGAGCAGCATGTGTTTACCTACGCCCTGTATCCCCACGCGGAGGGCTGGCAGGCGGCGCAGACCGTGGCGGAGAGCTATAAGCTGAACCAGCCGTTATTGGCTGTGGACGGCGCGGCGGAGGGACCGGAGTATTCCTTCGCGTCCGTGGACGCTCCCAACGTGATCATCGAGACTGTGAAGAAGGCGGAGGACGGAAACGGCGTGATCGTCCGCATGTATGAGTCGGAGAACAGCCTGACCCACGCGAAGCTTACTGTGGACAGCGCGTATAAGGAGGCTTACAGCTGCAATCTCCTGGAGGAGAACGAGAGCGGGCTTACTGTGGAGAACGGACAGATCGGCGTTACGCTGAAGCCTTATGAGATCGTTACCGTACGAATGATATAAGAAGGTACTGCTGATTCGTGATCTTAGAGAGTGAGATTTGCCGTGATAGTGCCGAATTATTTTGAAGACGTGAATGTGCTTCATGTAAATACCATGCCGGAGCGGGCCTATTACATCCCGGCCGGCGCGGATAAAGTTTCTGCCGGTTCCCGGTGGGATCCGGTAGAGCGCAGGGAGGAATCGGACCGCTTCGTTTCGCTGAACGGCGAATGGGATTTCCGGTATTACGAAGGGATCCGTGAACTGAAAGACCGTTTCTATGAAGAGGATACGGATCCGGGCCGGGGATGGGGAACCATCCCTGTGCCATCGGTCTGGCAGATGAACGGATATGACCGTCATCAGTATACCAATGTCCGTTATCCGTTTCCGCTGGATCCTCCCCACGTGCCTTATGAGAATCCCTGCGGGGCTTACCGCCGCACATTTTTCTGGACCACGGATGGATCGGCGCCCCGCGCGTATCTGAATTTTGAAGGCGTGGACTCCTGCTTTTATGTGTGGCTGAACGGCCGCTTCGCCGGATACAGCCAGGTGTCCCATTCCACCAGCGAGTTCGATGTGACGGAGTTTCTGCGGGAAGGCGAGAATCTGCTGGCGGTATTAGTGGTGAAATGGTGCGTCGGGAGCTATCTGGAAGATCAGGATAAGTTCCGCATGAGCGGGATCTTCCGTGACGTTTACCTGCTGCGGCGGCCGGCCGAATGTGTGTACGATTATTTTATCAGGACGGAGCCCGGGGCGGATGAGAGCGCCCGGGTGAGCGTTTCATTTACATATCTGACCCGTAAGATCCCTGTGCGCGTATCCATCTATGACGCAGAGGGACATTTGGTGTGCGGGACTTCCGGCGAGGAGACGGAGTCCGCAGAGCTTACGATCCCGCGGGCGAGGCTCTGGAACGCGGAGCAGCCGTATCTGTACCGCGTGGAGATCTGCACGGAGCATGAGATGATCGTTGAGTTTCTGGGCGTGCGGAAGGTGGAGATCAGAGACGCGGTGCTCCGATTCAACGGTCAGAATATCAAGCTTCACGGCGTCAACCGTCACGACAGCGACCCGGAGACGGGCTTTACCGTAAGTCCTGCACGGATGAAGAAGGATCTGCTGGTGATGAAGCGGCACAATGTGAACGCCATCCGCACCAGCCATTATCCCAACGCGCCTCAGTTCTGCCAGCTGTGCGACCGGTACGGCTTCTACGTGCTCGACGAGGCGGATCTGGAGACTCACGGAACGGAGATGGCTTACGGACAGGAATGGGGCGGGGAGTGCGCCTGGATCTCGGATAATCCCCTGTTCGCGCCGGCGATCCTGGACCGGGTGAAACGGTGCGTGACGCGGGATAAGAACCGGCCCTGCGTCTTCGGCTGGTCCATGGGCAATGAGAGCGCTTACGGCTGCGGGATCGAGAAAGCCCTTCGGTGGACGAAGCAGTATGACGACACCCGGATCGCCCATTATGAGGGAGCCTGGCATGTGACGGACGAGAGCCTGTACGATTATTCCGATATCGATGTATACAGCCGCATGTATCCGGGGCTGAACGAGATACACGATTATTTTGTCCGTCAGGATCCTGAATGTTCCGAACCGGAAGAGAGGAGTCATAAGTACGCGGCAGCGGCGGCGAGGCCGCTTCTTCTCTGCGAATACAGCCACGCCATGGGCAACGGCCCCGGTAATCTGGAAGACTATTTCCGGGCGATCCAGCAGTACGACGGAGCCTGCGGCGGAATGGTGTGGGAATGGTGCGATCACGCGGTCTATAAAGGCACCGATGAAGCCGGAAGGAAGAAATACGCCTACGGCGGCGACCACGGAGAATTTCCTCACGACGGAAATTTCTGCGTGGACGGACTGGTCTATCCGGACCGGAAGCCGCATACAGGGCTTTTAGAGCATAAGAATGTCTACCGGCCGGCCAGGGTGACGGCTTTTGACCCGGGGACCGGAAAACTTCGGATCCACAACTATATGGATTTCCTCGATCTGCGGGATTACTGCGTCATGCGGTGGGAGGTGAGCCGCGACGGCGAAGTGGCAGGATCCGGCGCTGCGCAGCTGCCGTCTGTCAAGCCCCACGAAGAGGGCGAGACCGTGATCCCCTGCGGGAGATTTCCGCGGACCGGCCGCTGCTATCTGCGTGTGGTCTGGATCCTGAAAGAGGACCGGAGCATGCTTAAGGCGGGGGAAGAGCTGGGGTTTGACGAGGTGGAACTGCCGTCGGACGGGACGTGCGCCCGGGCGGCGGAGCTTCTTGCGGCGCCGCGTGCGGGAGCCGGCGCTCTGAAGGGCGTCTTCCGGATCAGCGAGGATGACCGTTTCCTGACTGTCGGGACGCCGCGGTTTCGGTATCGGCTGGATAAGTTCACGGGCCTGTTCGATACCATGGTCTGGCAGAACCGCCAGATCCTTAAGCGGCCGATGGAGCTTAACATCTGGCGCGCGCCTACGGACAATGACCGCAATTTAAGGGGGCTCTGGGAAGAACTGGATTACGATAAGCCGGTGACGCGCGCGCAGGACATTTCGTGGAAAACGGACGGCGGCCCGCGCACGGATGACCCGGCGGGGCAGACAGGATGTTCCGCCGCGTACATCGAGGTCAGCGGCATCATTTCCCTGCTGTGCAGATACAGGCAGCGGATCCTGACGGCCCGGACGGTATTCCGCGTATGGGCGGACGGAAGCCTGGACGTGCGGCTGAATGTCAGAAAGGATCCGGCGTTCCCGCGGCTTCCGCGGTTCGGCGTACGGCTGATGCTGCCGGATGAGCTTAAGCATGTGACATACTATGGGCTCGGCCCGACCGAGAGTTATGCCGACAAGCGGCGCGCCGCGTATCATGGCCTTTTTGACGGGACGGTGGATACCCTTTTTGAGGATTATATAAAGCCGCAGGAGAACGGGAGCCACTGCGAAGTGAGTTTCGCGGAGGTCAGCGGCGGCGCCCTTACCGTCGCCGCCGCGTCGGGAAAGCCGTTTTCCTTCAACGCGTCCCGCTATACGCAGGAGGAGCTGGCCGGGAAGGCGCACAACTATGAGCTTGAGGATTCCGGCATGACGGTATTCTGCGTCGACTATAAGCAGGACGGGATCGGTTCCGCCAGCTGCGGACCCGGACCGGAGAAGGAATATCTCTTTGAGGAGAATGAATTTGAATTTGAATTCGGACTGCGTTTCTGTGAAGACGCGGATCCGTCACCGAAAGGGGAATAAACAGCAATGATGAACAGCGCGCAGGCACAGGACTGTGCCAGGGATCTCTGGGAGCGGCACTGTAAGGAACTTCGGGAGGATCCCGTACGGATCCGGGAAGTAGAAGAACGATGCATTGCCTTCGGGGATGTACAGATGAAGTATGGCATCGAGGTGATCGGGGAACCCGGCGAGAACGGCTATCCGGTCTACATTGCTCTGCACGGAGGCGGCGGAGCGCCGTTTCCGGATATCAACAACCAGCAGTGGGCCTATATGGCGATCTATTATAAGGACAGCGTGAAGAACGGTATTTACATCAATCCGCGCGGCGTCCGGGATACCTGGGATACCCATGCCAACCCGGAGTCCTATCCGCTCTATGACCGTCTGATCGAGAACCTGATCGTATTCTGCGGGGCGGACCCCAACCGGATCTATCTGCTCGGATTTTCGGCGGGAGGCGACGGCGTCTACCTGGTGGGTCCGCGCATGGCGGATCGTTTCGCCGCGCTCCATATGTCTGCCGGGCATCCGAACGAGGGCAGCATGGTCAATCTTTACCACACGCCGATCCAGCTGCAGGTGGGGATGAATGACGCCGCTTACGACCGAAACCATGAGACGGTGCGCTACCAGATGGTCTTAGACCGGCTGGAGAGCGAGAACCCGGACGGCTACACCCACAATGTCTATGTCCATGTGGATAAGCCCCATAACTTCCGGGATAATTCCCAGGAACTCCAGCAGGTGATGATCGACAATCTGAGCTGGCTGCACACGGGACTGGTGACGAGAAGAACGGTGGACTCCAACGCGGTGCATTTTCTGGATGAATTCACCAGACAGCCGGTTCCCGACCGGGTGATCTGGGATCTGGATACCAGGGACAGGCTGACGGACCGGAGCGTTGACAGCTTCTACTGGCTGAAGGTTCCGGCCGGGGTGGACAGCGGTACTGTGATCCTCCGCCTGGATCACGAGGGCAACGGCATCGTGATCGAGCGGGACGATACTCACGGACAGGTGACGGCGCTCCTTCGGGACGGAATGCTGGATCTGGACCGTCCGGTGACTGTGCGGTATCCCGGCGGCGTGAAGAAAGATTTTATCGCAGAGCGCTCGGCGGATACGATACGGGAGACCCTGGCGGAGCGTGGAGATCCCAATTACATTTTTACTGCAAGCTTAAAACTGGGAGCCTGAAAAGGAGGAACTGAGTATGATTTTACTGCCTGCGCCGAAACAGATCGCGGAACAGGAAGGCAGCCTGAAGCTGAATCTCGGAACCATGATCGTGATCGACGGTTCCTGCCCGGCGGGTACTATCGTATACGCCAGAATGCTGAAAGATGAGATCCGGGAGTGGGCCGGGCTTGATCTGGGGATCATCCGCGGCGCCTCGCGGGAAGGCGATATCCTTTTGAAAGTCGACGCGTCCCTTGCCGATCAGGCGTATCGTCTTGAGATCACGGAACACGGGGCCGTTCTCAGCGGCGGAACAAACACCGCCGTCGGCTATGCCGTGGCCACGCTGCGTCAGATCGTGCGCCAGAGCGCGGGCCTTCTGCCCTGCGTAGAGATCGACGATGAGCCGATGCTTAGGGCCAGGGGCTTCTACCACGATGCGACCAGAGGCCGCATCCAGACCCTTGATAACCTGAAAAAACTGGCGGATACCATGGCTTTTTACAAGCTGAACCAGCTTCAGCTGAATGTGGAGCATACCTATCTGTTCCGCGGCATGTCGGAACTGTGGCGGGACGACACGCCGCTGACGGCGGAAGAGATCATGGAGCTGGATGATTACTGCTTTGAGAGAGGGATCGAACTGGTTCCGTCCCTGGCGACCTTCGGCCATCTGTATAAGCTGTTAAGCTCCAGAACCTATGAGCGTCTCTGTGAGCTGCCCGACAGCGCCGGCAGGCCGTTCTCGTTTGAAGACCGGATGGCTCTGCATACGGTAAACGTATCCGACCCGGATTCCATAAAGCTGGTCAAGGAAATGATCACCGAGTATATGGCGCTGTTCCGCACGAATAAATTCAATATCTGCGCGGATGAGACGTTTGCCCTGGGCAAAGGAAAAAGCAGGGCCCTGGCGGATGAGAAAGGCGTCGGCACATTATATGTGGATTATATCTGCGAACTGTTTGATTTCCTTAAGAAGGCCGGAAAGGAGCCCATGTTCTGGGGCGACATCATCTGCCGTCATCCGGAGCTGGCGGGCCGCATCCCGAAAGATGTGATCTGCCTGAACTGGGGATACAGTCCGACTCAGAGGGAGGACGAGACCCGCCTCCTGGCCGAAGCGGGGGTTCTCCAGTACGTATGCCCCGGCGCCTGCGGCTGGAATACCTGGGTCAATATCCTTTCCAACAGCTATTACAATGTGAAGATCATGACCGGATACGCGGTGAAATACGGCGCGGTCGGCATGCTGAACACGGACTGGGGCGATTTCGGGCATGTCAATCATCCGGTGTTCTCGGTTCCCGGACTGATCTACGGCGCGGTGTTCGCGTGGAACGGCGGGGCCCCGGAATTTGAGGAGATCAATAAGCAGATCTCGGAACTGGAATTTACCGACAGGAGCGGGGAACTTCTTGCGTGTCTGAAAGAGATCTCCGACCAGATGCGGTTCTCCTGGCGCAATGTGGTGATGCTGAAGGAACATGCGCAGAAAGGCTTCCCGCGCGGGGAGCTGGAGAAGCTGTTCGGCGAGGACGACATGGGCAGGGTGCCGGAGAGCAATGAGAAGCTGGGCCGGATGGAGGAGCAGGTGCGCCTGATCAGCCGCAGTATGGACAGCAGCAGGAGGGGCATCGCCGCGATCACCCTCTCTGCGATCGACGTCATGCGGACCTTTAACGACGTGGGCGTGTTTTTGTCCCGCATGAAGGACGGAAAGGCAGGAGAAGGCCAGGACGGCTTCGCGCTGGCAGAGCGGCTGGAGAACTGCCTGTACCACTATAAGAAGCAGTGGCGGGAAAACAGCAAGCAGAGCGATCTGGAGAGGGTCGCGGAAGTATTTTACTGGTACGCGGATCTGCTGAGGGATTCGTCGAAGCAGACCGCGGACAGTATTATGTGAAACAGTGACAAGACGCGGCCGTCGGATTACGGCGGCAGATTGGAGAACGATTATGAAAAATGAGATCATCGGATATGTGGGAACCGGCGCGTTCACGGAGAGCGACGCGAAGAAACTGACAGGCATCAATCTTGCGTTCGGGGAGCTTCACAGGGACGGAAGCGTGACTGTACAGGGACGGATCGACAAGCTGGAGATGATCCCGCAGATCCGTGGGTGGAACCCGGACCTGCGGATCATCCTTTCGATGGTACAGGCAGATCGGGACGCGTTTACAAGATGCTGCGCGGACGAGGAGCTCCGAAAGACCGCGGCCGCTTCCCTTGCGGACGTGACGGTCCGCTATGATCTGGACGGCGTGGACCTGGACTGGGAATATCCGTGCGTTCCGTCTAACGGGAGCGTGGTGTCGCCGGATGACCGGCACAATTTCACGCTGCTGTGTGCGGAGATCCGCAGGTGCCTGGACGCCATCGGCGGGCGGAAGCATTATCTGACCATCGCGGCGGGCGCGGACCTTTACTATGTGAACTGCGTGGAACTGCCGGAGCTTATGGATCATCTGGATTATATCAACGTGATGACCTACGACCTGAAATGCGGCTTCCACGCGCTGGCCGGCCATCACACGGCGCTGTATGCCAACCGGGGCGATGTGTTCACCAACAGCTGCGCCCAGGCGCTGGCGCTCTTTGAGAGCCGCGGCGTGCCGGCGGACCGGCTGATGATGGGCGCGGCCTTCTATTCCCGCAAATGGACGGACCTTGCGGATAACGAGAATCACGGCCTTCTGGTGCTCTGCCCGAAGGGCGGCGGCTACGGCCCTGACTACGAACTGCTTGTGAAAGAGTATGAGAACAAGAACGGATATGTGGAGTACTGGGACGACGAGGCCCAGGCGCCTTACCTGTTTAACGGTTCCACATTCCTGTCCTACGACAATCCCAGGTCCCTGACGGCCAAGGCGGAGTATGTGAAAGAGAAAGGGTACGGCGGGATCTTCTACTGGGAGCACAAGTGCGACGGCACCGGCGTGCTTCTCGACACACTTTACCGCAAACTGCGCTGAGAGCGGGCAGACAAATTGGTTTCGGAGGTTTTGCGATGTTTTCGAATGAGTATATGCGTGAGATCAGGCGGGGCTTTGACCGCCAGATGACGTTAATCGGGGAAGAGATCGGGAGACTGGAGAATGGATCAAAGCCTGCTTTAGCCGGGGAGGAAAATGGAAACGCCGCCGTGTCTTCCGGCGGTCTGGCGGCGCTGCGCCTTCCGCTGCTTCGCGCGAAGAAGCAGGAGATCCTGGACGCGCTCGGCGGCTGCCTGCCGGATGAGGCGGAAGCGATGATGTTTCTCTTCAGCGCCATGCCCATAAGCGACATTCTGGAGTACCCGGCGGAGCTTTTCCTGGCATACGCCCGGCACGGGGTATTCCTGTGGAAGGAGGGGCCCTTTGCGGGCAGAGTTCCGGAGAGGCTCTTTGCCAATTATGTGCTGCACCACAGGGTGAATAATGAGGATATCGCGGATCTGCGGTCCTTCTTCTATGGGAAGCTGGCCGGCCGGGTGGTCCCGGACAGCATGGAGAAGACGGTCATTGAGGCCAATTACTGGTGCGCGCAGGAGGGAACCTACCGTTCCACCGACGGACGCACCCAGAACGCCCTGACCATGTACTCGACGGCGACAGGCCGCTGCGGGGAGGAATCGACCTTCGCGGTTTCCGTGCTGCGGAGCATCGGCATCCCGGCCCGGCAGGTCTACGCGCCGCTCTGGACCCACTGCGACGACAATCACGCCTGGGTCGAGGCCTGGTGCGACGGGAAATGGATCTTCTTCGGCGCCTGCGAGCCGGAAGAACGGCTGAATTACGGCTGGTTCATCGGACCGGCATCCAGGGCGATGCTTCTGCATTCCCGGTGGTTCGGGCCGGATGAACCGCTGGATCCCGTGCTGGGCCGAAAGGGCATGAGCCGGATCCTGAACCATATGGAGCGGTACGCGCATACGACCTGGCTGACGATACGCGTGGCGGATGAGAGCGGCCGGCCGGTGCCGGACGCGAAGGTGGAGTGCCAGGTGGTGAACGCCGGCGAACTGCGGCCGATCGCGTTCCTTAAGACTGGCGGCGCGGGTTCGCCGGACTGCGGAACAGTCAGGATGCTGACCGGTTACGGGGATCTGTATGTGACGGCGTCGAAGGAGGACGCAGGCGCGGGCTGTCCGGAAGATGATCCGGCAGACAGCGCGCGGAGAACAGAAGATGATCCGGCAGACAGCGCGCGGGGAACGGAAGAGCCGGAGGCCGGGCAGGCTGCCCCCGCGCGGAGGACGGAAGCTTCGAAAGCCGGGATGACCGGCCATGCCGTGCGCTACGGCGAGACGAAGGTCTCGATGATCGGCCTTGCGGCGGGGCAGGAGGCGGAAGCCGCGGTCGTCCTGCACGACGGCCCGCGGTGTACGGATGGCTTTCAGGATCTGGAATTCTATGCCCCGAAGGTAGGAAATATCAACGACGATACATTGACGGACGAGCAGAAGCGAGTCGGTCTTAAGCGCAACCAGGAAGCCGCCGGATACCGCGCGCGGAAGAAGGAAGCGTTCTATGACAGGGAGAAGGCGGAGGCGGTTCTTAAGCGTTTCCCGGAGGAGGAACGCGCGGAGCTGGATGAGCTTCTGCACAGGGCCCTCGGCAATCTGTCCGAGATCCTCAAATTCCTCACCTGGGAGTCAGACTGCCTGGCTGCCCAGGAGCGGCGGGACGCCTGCGCGGATCCGGCTGAGAACGCGGGAGGATTTGCGGGACGTTTCGGAGAATCCGGAATTAAGAAGGCCGGAAGCTGGAAGCTGGAAGTGCTGCGGTCGCTCCGGGAAAAGGATCTGTGGGACATCAGGGCGGATATTCTGAAGGAATGCTGCGAAACGGCCGCGCCTTACGCGGGCAGCATGCCCGGCTGGGTCTTCTATCATTTCCTGGTGAACCCCCGTGTGGCCAATGAGATGGTCCGGCCGTGCAGACGGTTCCTGGCAGATCATATAAGTTCGGAACAGGCGGAAGCGATCCGTAAATGTCCGTCTGTCCTGACATCGCTCGCGGATCAGTGGATCCGCTCGATTCCGGGCCAGGAGTATGAAGATCTGATCACTACGCCTGCGGCGTGCCTGCGGGGCGGTATCGCAAGCGTCATGTCGAAGAAGGTCTTCTGCGTCACGCTGTACAGGACGCTGGGAATTCCGGCGCGGATCCGCATGATCGACCGGAGCGTGGAGTATTACCGGGACGGCCGGTTTGAATCGGCCGGAGGAGAAGAGCCGAAAGGATCCGGAGGTCTGTTCCCTTCCGCCGGAAAGGCGGGCCTGACCCTGCGCGGGAGCGAGTCGCTGAATCTGACCGACTGGGCCCATTACAGCCTGGACCGGTTTGAGAAGGATCATTATGACCGCGTGGGGATGTGGGATCATTTCGAAGAACTGCAGATGAATGAAGTCTATCTGGAACTGGAGCCGGGTATTTACCGCGCGCTGACCACGAACCGCCGGGCGGACGGCAGCCAGCTTGTGAAATACATGACCTTTGAGCTGAAGGCAGGAGAGCAGCGTGAACTGGATCTGAGTCTGCGAAAGATCTCTCCGACGGCGCTTCGTACCGAGTATGAGGTCCGCGATCTGGGCCTTAAGACGACGGAGGGCAGGGATGTGCGGCTTAAGGATCTGTCCGGAAGCGGCAGGGCGCTCCTTGTATGGCTGGAGGTCACGAGGGAGCCTACCGAGCATATCCTGAACGAGCTGTATGAGAAGAGCGCAGATTTCGCCGCGCTGACGCAGCCGCTTTATGTGGTGGTGAAGAAGCCGGAAGACCTTAAGGATGCCACGCTTGCGCGGACGATGGCCGCGATCCCGAATCTGAAGCCTCTCCTGCACGATTTCGGCGAGGATTATAAGGTTCTGGCGGAGGAGATCGGCCTTGTGGCAGACCGCCTGCCGTTAGCCATGGTGCTGGAAGGCGGCGCGAAGTCGGTCTACGGCGACGCCGGGTACAATGTAGGCCTGGCGGATATGCTGTACCGGATCCTGAGCGCGGAGGCCTGATCTGATTGTTGGATTCTGAGCGCGGAGACGTGACCAGATTGGTGGATGATGGAGCCAAAGCGCAGTACTGCGTGCAGAAGACAGTTCAAAAGCAGGAAAAGGGTGAAACTATGGTATCATTTCTAAGGGAAGCCGCCGCGGTGGTTCCGTCGAAGCGGCAGCTGGACTGGTTTGACATCGGATTTTACGCGTTCGTCCATTTCGGCATGAATACATTTACAGACCGGGAATGGGGCGACGGGACGGAGAGCGAGCAGCTGTTCGCGCCGTCGGACCTGGACTGTGATCAATGGGTGGAGACGGTGAAGCAGGCCGGTATGAAGGGCCTGATCCTGACGGCGAAGCATCACGACGGCTTCTGCCTGTGGCCGTCGAAATATACGGAGCACTGTGTGAAAAATTCCCCGGTTCCCGTCGATGTGGTCGGCGAGGCGGCCAGGGCCTGCAAAAAAGGCGGCATCCGCTTCGGCGTTTACCTGTCGCCGTGGGACCGCAACAGCGCTTACTACGGCACGCCGGAGTACAACGACTATTACTGCAGTCAGCTGACGGAGCTTCTGACCGGCTACGGCGACCTGTTCTGCGTCTGGTTCGACGGCGCCTGCGGGGAAGGCCCCAACGGCAAAAAGCAGGTTTACGATTTCCCGAGATATGTGGAGCTGATCCGCAAGTACCAGCCCGGCGCCGTGATCTTCTATGACAAAGGGCCGGACGTCCGCTGGTGCGGCAACGAGGCCGGCAATGGGCGCGTCTCCGAATGGGCCGTCGTTCCGGGGGAGCTCTGCACACTGGCCGAGCGGCAGACAGGCCCGGGACCGATGGCGGGAGAGGGCGATCTGAGCTATCTGTACAATACGGAACAGTACCTGGGCGGGATGGGCAGCATCCTGTACTCCAAAGGTCTGGCATACGTTCCCGCGGAGGTGGATACCTCCATACGGAGGGGCTGGTTCTGGCACGGGAACGAGGATCCCAAGTCCCTTCCGGAGCTGTTTCGGATCTATAAGGCGTCCGTCGGCGGAAACGCCTGCCTGAACTTAAATATTCCGCCGGACCGCCGCGGCCGGATGGATGAGCGGGATGTCAGGCGCTTAAAAGAGTTCGGCGACCTGCTTCGTCAGGAATTCGGGACGCCCCTCGAGGCGAAGGCGGAGAAGCTGGATAACGGCTATCCGACCCAGCCGGAATATCTGATCACATTGGCTCATCCGGTGTCCCGCGTGAAGCATGTGGTGCTGGAGGAAGATATCGCGAAGGGCCAGAGGGTGGAGAATTTCCGCATCGAGGCCGCATGCACGAGCGGGAGCCAGTTCCCGCTGTTCCAGGGAACGACCATCGGCCACAGGAAAATCTGTACTCTTGTCGACCCGTTCGCGGAGCAGAACCGCCTTCTGGACGACAGCGAGGACAAGATCGACCGGCTGCGCGTCCGGGTGACGGCGGCCAGAGGAGAAGTATTCTTAAAGGACGTGAAAATATACTAGGATCAGGATCGGATACAGAAACTGATCAAGCTGCCGGCCCTAGCGGACGATCGGACATAAATCCCGCGCGGCCGGCATTTTGCGTACATTTTGGGTATTAACGCGCGAAAAGTGGTCGCATTAAATTAGCCGAAGGAGTGCTGCTTGGACGATCCTATACTTCATGCAAGCGCTGAGGAGGAAAGCGGAACCTTTTTTAAGGATAATCCGCCTCCTGTGTTTGTGGATGAAATTCAAAAGGCGCCGGCTTTATTTGAACAGATCAAACTGTTTCTTGACCGGGAGCGGAAAAAGGGACAGTTCTTTCTGTGCGGCTCTCAGCAGTTCAGAATGATGAAGGGAGTAAGCGAATCCCTGGCCGAATGCTCATGTATGGTAAAGAAGCACAACAAACAAAACTGATACAGACAGCCGACCGTGCTATTCCGAGTAAAGGTAAATGGTAGAATCGCTCTGTCGATGACCAATCGCCAGAGCGTCTTTTATCCGGCATGGACAGAGAATAATTTGATTAACCGTCTTAAAGGAACTCTCCCCATCTTGAAAAGCCGGAGGTTTTATGGTAGTATGGACATATGGAAATTATAAGGAAAGTGGGTAGGACTTTTGACGGTAACAGAAACGATAGACTGTAAATATCAGGAAGATTTACAACGTCTTAGAGGTTTTCGCCTCATAGATGATGATTTTCTCACAAAGTGCTTTGAGGGAAATACAGAATGTATTGAATTGGTATTAAGAATTGTGCTGGATATGTCGGATTTGAATGTGCTGGATGTCCGCACACAAGTATTTGTGGAAAATCTGCTGAACCGTTCTGTGAGATTAGATGTGCTGGCAACAGACAGGGCCGGGCGGAAATTTAATATTGAGATCCAGCGCGCGGACAAGGGAGCCGGAAGAAAAAGGGCGCGTTACAATAGCAG
>CANREE010000009.1 GCA_947629545.1 uncultured Lachnospiraceae bacterium
CCGACCTTGTGGATGTTCTCCATCCCCAGGTGGACGCATCCGGGACCGGTGGACTCGGACAGGCCGTAGTTGGTGTCGTACTGATGGTTCGGGAAATATTCCTTCCAGCGCTTGATCAGGGACGGCGGCACCGGCTGCGCGCCGATGTGCATCAGCCTCCATTGATCCAGCTGGTAATCTTCTAATTTAATATCGCCGCGGTCCAGAGCGTCCACAATGTCCTGAGCCCAGGGTACCAGCAGCCAGACGATCGTGCAGTGTTCCTTGCTCACTGCATCCAGAATGATCTCCGGCGAGGTGCCGGTCAGAAGCACGGCCCTGCTGCCCGCGCACAGGCTGCCCATCCAGTGAAACTTGGCCCCGGTGTGGTACAGCGGCGGAATGCAAAGGAACACGTCGTCCCGACCGGTCGCATGATGTTTCTGCTCCATCTGCGCCGCCTGCATCAGGCTCTCATGGTTGTGCAGGATCGCCTTCGGAAATCCGGTCGTGCCCGACGAGAAATAGATCGCCGCATCGTCCTCGTCCTCCAGACGAATGAGCGGCGGCTGGCTGGAGCAGTCCGCCACCAGCTCCCGGTAGCTCTCCGCAAATGTGGGACAGCCGTCGCCTACGTAGATCAGCAGGCGGCCCTTGCTCAGATCTTCCTCGATACTCTCGATACGTCCGATGAACTGAGGCCCGAAGAACAGGATATGTACCTCAGCCAGATCGGCGCAGTACTTGATCTCGTCCGCCGAGAACCGGAAATTGAACGGCACCGCGATGGCCCCGGTCTTCAGGATCCCGAAATAGATCGGCAGCCATTCCAGGCAGTTGAACATCAGGATCGCAACCCGGTCTCCCTTGCGGATCCCGCGGCTTAAAAGCATATTGGCGACCCGATTCGCCTTCTCGTCGAAAATGCTCCAGCTGATCTGACGGCGGTAGGGCACCGGAGACGTCTGCTGAACCAGATCATATTCCTTCCATGTAGTCTTGCGCTTGTCAGCCATCGTCGGATTCAGCTCTACCAGGGCGATCTCATCGCCATAGAGCTTGTGATTGCGCTCCAATAAGTCTGTCACTGGCATATGGGGTACTTCCTCCCTTTAAATTTGTGTAAAATGCGGCCGCGCCGGCCGCGTGCTTCAGCGGTTTTATGCTTTATGCGTTTTATGCTTTAAAGCGTTCCATATAAAAATAGCATATCAGCAGACCGTTGTCAACCGTTCAGATCCATGAAATACAGCCATTACAGAAAAACGGATTGAAAAAGCCTGCAGGAAACGGATTGCATCCTGCAGACTTTTCTGTCGCTTCATAAGCATATCAACGCAGCTCCTGCACCGCTCATTCCGCCGGATAGAACTTCTGTACCTGCGCCAGCAGCACGAAACGATAATCATGACCGGAACCTGTACAGGTAGACAACAGCACCAAAGGCGGCGCACTGCCCTCTCCATCCCCGCTGGAGCCCAGCACCTTCATATATTGCGCCGGTTCTACGCTGAAATCTGTCTCTACTTCAGGGATCTCATAATTCTGCCTCTCTTTCACCAGAGAAATATACTCAGCCCTGTCCTCGTCGCTTGTAAACATGATCTGATAACTCTCTTCATAAGGCCTGACGCGTCCGGTGGAAATGATCGCACACCGATAGGTGCCTTTCCTCGTATAGACGTCAAAAAACGGAAACTCCTCATAATGACTCTGCTCCTGATACTTTCGCAGCTGCCCGAACATGGATCCGTTACGCATGTTATGGCCATATATAATCGTATTGCCGTCTTTCATCAGGCCGTCATTACGGTAATCCATGAAAATGGCGCCGGAAGAAGAACTGTTTCCGCTGAAAGACTGCTTCAGATAAAAGCTGTTGTCATCGCCCTGCACAACCGGATAACTGATCTGCTGACCCGGAAAATCGAGCCAGGCCACGACATCCCCGTTCACCGCCTCCAATTCATCAAAATCTACGACCAGCATCGGAGGATTCTCGTCTTCAATAATCCCAAGCGCGGTACTGTTCCCGCCAGCCGCCCCCTCCGTACCGGAACCCCCGGGCAACGGCGACGCCACATCCTGACGCACAGTTACCGCATTCTCAGCTACCTGCCTATATTCCTCATCCGCCTTATAGTAATCCCACCAAAAGAACAATAAAAGTCCTGCACAGATCAGAAATACACAGGCAGAGAGCCAAAACAGGACCCGATATACAGTCTTTCTCCTCTTTTTATCCGGTTTAGTCATTGCGAATTCCCCCCTTGCAACTGACTTTTGCTCCCCTTATATTAGCAGTAAACGGGGCAGATGTCAACCGACGAGTTCACAGACGGATCCGCCGTCAGTACCGGAGCGCTGCACACCCTCTCCGCATATGATTCTCTTAGAATCTTTTCACTTGACATTTCCCGCATCAACTGCCAGAATAATATCGCAAAAGGAGTGGATCGAACTATGGAAGCTTCAAAGACTATTTCCGACCGCCAGTATGAACGCATGACGCGCACACCTGTCCACCGTCTGATCCTGACGCTGGGGCTGCCCACCACCATCAGCATGCTGGTCACCAACGTCTACAATATGGCCGATACGTATTTCGTCAGCACACTGGGCACCAGCGCCAGCGGGGCCGTGGGGATCGTATTCGCGCTGATGGCCATCATCCAGGCCTTCGGCTTCATGTTCGGCCAGGGCTCCGGCAGCTGCTTAAGCCGCCAGCTGGGGCAGAAGCATCTGGATGAGGCCAGGACCTACGCGGCCGCCAGCTTCTACCTGTCGATTGTATGCGGGCTGGGGATCACCGCACTCGGACTGATCCTCCTGACGCCGCTCATGTACCTTCTGGGCAGCACGGACTCCATCCTTCCGTACGCCAGGATCTACAGCACATACATTCTGATTGCCGCGCCGGCCATGACGGCGGGCTGCGTTATGAACAATATCCTGCGCTATGAGGGCAAGGCCGTGTTCGCTATGATCGGGCTGGGCTCAGGAGGAATTCTGAATATTTTCGGGGATTATCTGCTGATCGGGCATTTCCATATGGGAATTGCAGGAGCAGGGCTTTCGACGGCTGTCTCCCAGTACATCAGCTTTGTGATCCTGCTGACGCCGTTTATAAGAAAGAAAGTACAGACAAATTTCCACCCGCGCTATATTCTGCGGCAGGTGCGGGGCCGGCGGTACGCCGGCGGCGAGAGTGCGGCTCCTGGTCAGGACGCAGGCCGCCGTTATGATAACACAGACACGGCTGTTCGCAGTGACACGGCCCGCGGCACCGATAGCACAGGTCAGGTATCTCGCCAGAATACCGGCAGCGCCCCCCGCGGCATCTTCGCGTACATCCGCGATATCATCGTCGTGGGCTGTCCAAGCATGATGCGCCAGGGCCTGACCAGCATCTCGGTGATGATCCTGAACCAGTGCGCGGCAGCTTACAGCGCCGCGGAGATGGCGGACGCGGTCATCGCGGCCATGAGTATCGTGTCGAGAGTCGTGAATTTCCTGTTCTGCGTAGGCATCGGTATCGGGCAGGGCTTCCAGCCGGTCAGCGCCTTTAACTACGGCGCGGGCCGGTATGACCGGGTGAAAGAGGCGTGGCGTTTCACCTGGCTGTTCTCCACCGGCATGATGGCGGTGATGGCCGTCATCGGCTTCGTTTTCTCCGAACCCATCATCCGGATCTTCCGGAACGACCCGGACGTCATCACGGTAGGCATCCCAGCGCTGCGGATGCAGTGCGCGGCGCTTCTGTTCATGCCTCTGTGCTTAAGCGGCAACATGCTGTTCCAGAGCATCGGCAAGAGCGGCCGGGCCATTCTCCTGTCCAGTATCCGCAGCGGACTGCTGTTCATCCCGGTGCTTCTGATCACCAGCCGGCTGTTTGGAATTCCGGGGATCCAGATGTCCCAGGCGCTGGCGGACACCCTGTCAGGGCTGATCGCGGCGCCAATGATCTATGACTTTTTCAGAAAGCTGTAGAAGCGCACCCAAAATAATTGACCTATTCCGCTACTCCCGGCTGACCTCCCGGATCCATTTGCCGCTTAATAGCCGGGACACGCACCAGACGGACTTGATCACGAAATCCACCCGCAGGCACAGCATCGTCAGCCAGGCCGGACCGTGCAGCACCAGTCCCACGAGGGCGCCAAGCGGGATCGACGCCAGCCACAAAAAGAGGATATCCGCTTTCATCAAAAACTTCGTATCGCCGCCGCCCCGCAGCACGCCCTTGGTCATGACCGACTGGACCGCCTGGAAAAATACGATCACGATGTAGGCGGTCATCAGCTGCCGGGTGACGGTGATCGTTTCCGCCTCCAGAGAATACATGGCGATGGTCATTGGTCCGAAAATGGCGACCAGCGCCGCATTGATACCGCCGAAGATCATGCTCAGCATATAGAACGTGACGCCCTGCTCCATGGCCTTCTCCCTCTCGCCGCGGCCGATGGTCATGCCGGTAATGATGCTGGACGCGTTGGACACGCCGGAGATCACCACGCTGAACAGGCGCTGCACCACCATGCAGATGGCGTTGCCGGCCACCGCCGCCGCGCCCATATGGCCCAGCACGATGGCCACCGCGCTGTCGCCCAGCGCCAGCAGGCCGTCGCTTACCAGCACCGGCGCGCCGAGCCGGAAGTAATTCTTATAGAACAGTCCGGACGGCGACTTAAGCAGATGCCGCACCCGCAGCCCCAGCCGCCTGTCGATTGCAAGAATATAAATAAATGTCGTCAGAAATTCCGCCGAGCGGGCCAGCAGCGTCCCAAGGGCCGCGCCGGCGATCTCCATGCGGGGGGCGCCGAATTTGCCGAAGATGAAAACATAATTGCCGCCGATATTGACCACGAAGGAAATGATCGACACCACAAGCCCCAGATTAGCCTGTCCCACGGACCGCATCAGCTGGGCCGACACCAGGCTGGTGCCGTGGATCAGGAAGATAAACGCGGTGATCCGCAGATAGCGGACGCCCTGCGCGATCACATCTGTCTCCGACGTATAGATCGCCATGATCTGCGCCGGGAAGAACCAGGTGAGCAGCGCGAACACCAGCGAAAGCCCTGTGGACAGGCGGATCGCCATGTTGAAGGTCTCCCGCACCTTCTCCTTGTCCCCCGCGCCCCAGTACTGGGCCGCAAGGACGCTGGAACCGCCGATGATCCCCATGCAGAGGATCGTGAACAGATTGTAATACTGATTGGCAAGACTGGACGCTGACAGCTGCACCTCGCCGAAGGAGCCCAGCATCATGGTGTCCAGCATATTGACGCCCATATTGATGGCCTGCTGCAGCGCCACCGGCAGCATGATCGCCAGGACGGAGCGGTAGAAGGATTTTTCTTTTACAAATGTAATTTTCACGGGGGATTCCTCTCTCTGTATGGGTTTCTGTCTCACTGTGGTTATATTAGATTCTTTAATTCTTATCTTCAATTCTTAAGCGCAGTGATCGGCACCACGAACACGCCGTCCGGCCGCCGGTAGGCGGCCTTAGACAGACCGCAGATCACGCACAGCACATCCGGCGGATGGCCTTTGGGATCTTCAATAAATTCTTTCTGAAGCTTCAAAAGCCCCTTCGCGGCGCCGTCGATCTGGTTGGCGCCCAGCTTGATCTCAAAGGCGCACCACCGCCCGTCGGTCAGTTCGATCACCGCGTCGATCTCCCTTCCCTGATAATCCTGATAGTGGTAGAGCCCGCCTCCGAAAGACTCCGCGTAGATCTTCAGATCCCGCTCACACAGCGCCTCAAAGAGAAATCCCAGTCTATTCAGATCTCCCAGAAGCCCCTCCGGGGTCGCTTTAAGCAGCGCGCAGGCCAAAGACGGATCCGCGAAATGACGCTTCACCGCCTGCTTTACACGCACCGACGAACGAACGCCTGTGGAGAAGGGTAACTGATTATCCGTAATAAACAGTCTCTCGAAAATATCCAGATACTCCTTCACGGTCTCCACGTCAATATCCTCGTCGTCGATCTCGCTGATATCGTTGCGCAGTTTCCGGTTAGTGGCCGTCGTACTCTCATTGCGCGCCAGGGAACGGAGCAGCAGACGCATCTTCATAGTGTTGCGCTTCACGCCGTCTATCCGGTACACATCATCGTCTATGACCGCGTTCAGATATTCCTCCGGCAGAAGCGCCGCCCGCTCCGCCGGCAGGCCGAGGCTTCCCGGCCATCCGCCCCGGATAATCAGGCGGATCAGTTCCCTCAGATCAGTCTCCCCGGTCATGACCGGCGGCAGTTCGCCGCGGCACAACGCCTTGAGGGACACCTGGCCGGTGGAATCCCCGGATTCATACAAGGACATGGGCCGCAGCCGCAGCCTGGCGATCCGTCCGGCCCCGCTGTGAAGGATCCCCTTATGATTGGGCGTGGCGGAACCGGTCAGAATGAACCGTCCCTTCTCCGCCGACTGATCCACCCGATACCGAACCGCGTCCCAGATCGGCGGAACCTCCTGCCATTCATCGATCAAGCGGGGCGTCTCGCCGTCCAGCACCAGATCCGGCGACATCTCCGCCAGCTGCCGGTTCTGAAAATTTCCGGCCGGGTCGCCGATGAAGATCTCACTACGGCTGTGATGGGCGGACGTCCACGTCTTCCCGCACCATTTGGGTCCTTCCACGCAGACTGCGCCGAAAGTCGATAAATATTCATCCAGTTTTGAGTCAATAATACGTGGTATATAATCTTCTTTTTTCATATCAGAGCTCTCCTCTGACCTTATTATATACCAACCCGACAGATTTTACAAGTCTAATCCGATAGATTTTGCAAATTTAATCCGATAGATTTATCAAATTCGACCCGATAGATTTCTAAAATTTATCCCGATATATTTCTTATTTTAAACCCGATGGATTTTTAATAAAACGATTTGACAGTCAGGACCGTTGTCCTTTACAATAGATCAGGGAGGGATCTGACCATGAAAATAACCCGAATGCTCATCATAAACTTTCTGATAGCAGCCGCATTATGCCTCAGCGCCTGCGGGGACACCGGCAATGCCCAAATCGCTTCCGCCGGCAGCGAACCGGCAGATACGGCTCAGTCCGGCAGCGAACCGGCAGATACAGCTCAGTCCGGCAGCGCCGGACAACCGGCCGCGGACGGCGGCAGCCGTATCAAAATGGACGTGCCGTCCGGTTCCCGGCCGGGCAGCCGGCTGGAGGATTTCACATTTACAGGCTTTGACGGCGAGAGCCGCAGCCTCTATGAGACGCTGCAGGAGAAAGACATGGTCCTGATCAATATCTGGGCCACCTGGTGCGGCCCCTGCCGCATGGAATTCCCCTACATGGAGGAGGCATACGAAGAATACAAAGACCGGATCGAGATCTTTGCCCTCTCCTGCGAGCCGGGCGATACTGATGAGACGCTGGAAGCGTTCGCCGGGGAGCTGGGGCTGACGTTTCCGATGGGCCGGGACACGGCCGGCCTGAGCAATACCTTCCGGGTAAACGCCATCCCGACTTCCATCGTCATCGACCGTTTCGGAACCATCTGCTTCATCGAAGCCGGTTCCCAGACATCCGCGGACAATTTCCGCCGGCTGTTCAGCGCCTTTCTGGGCGATGACTATACGGGATCCGCCCTCCTGACCGAGATCCCGCCGGAACCGGCCGCGGACGCGCAGTCCAAAGGCGGCGTCCGCGTCTACACGCTGTCCTTCAAGGATCAGAACGACGACCCGGTAAAGGACGTCACCGTCAATGTCTGCGACGACGCTTCCTGCACGCCCATGACCTCCAACTCGCGGGGCATCGTGCGGTTCATACAGCCCGGCTTCGCCTATCATATCCAGGTGGTCGGCGTTCCGGCCGGATACAGCTATGACGGCGGCTCGGAAGTGTACCTGGACGCGGACGGCGGGATCACAAAATTCCTCATTATAAAGCAGTAACCGCACCGCGGTCTATTCGCCGCAGGCCGGAAGCTCAAATTCCCCGACAAAGATCATGTTCTTGTCCCAGCGCTCTTCGATGGTCTTTTGGATATACTCCGCCGAAGGGGTCACGGTCACCGCCGAGCCGGCTCCGTCGGCCGTCGTGACATGAATATCCTGAAAAATATCCAGCATCTCGTCGTTTACCATGGCGTAAACGGGTCCGTTGGCCGTATTCTGCTCAACATGGACCGTGTTGGTCTCTTTGTCATAGCTTACGACGACCACGCCTTCCGTCACGCTCCTGGGCGCCCTGAGCCAGTAGAAAGTCTCAAGGCTGCTCTCTTCCGTTCGGACCGACAGGTCCCAGACGATCCGCTCGGGGATCGGGTCCCTCGTATACGTGTTCACGAAATCGATCGCGTTCGTATTCGTCGTCTCCGTCTCCGATGTGCCGTCCTCAAGCCACTGTTTCAGATCGCTTATGATCGTCTGTTCCTCCCGATTATAATCGTTGTCCACGACCGCGTGTTCTTTGCCCTGATGGAGAAATGTGCGGTGCAGATATCCCTCCGGCTGTCCGTCCCTGCCGTAGCGGACCGCCAGGTCATTCAGCACGCCGTCATATTTCGCCGTCTCAAGGTTCCTGTCGTAGTCCGTATCATTTTCACCGCACTGCAGGGCGATGGGCGTATTGTAAAGGTTCGCCAGGTTCACGCCGTTGGGATGACCGGCGGACATATCGACCGCCGCGAACCGGTCCGCCATGCGGGGCGTGATCTGATAGACGCCGTCGCCGCCGGCAGAATATCCGAGCAGGTAGACCCTGTTCGTATCGATATTATAATGGATCGCCAGATTCGCCAGAAGCCGCTCATAGAGCGGATAGCTTTCCGGGTTGAAATGGGTATTCCACGTATCGCGGACTCCCCTCGGCGCTATGTAAATGCCGCTCGTCACGCTGTAGCGGTAGTAGCGCCGCATCTGGTTCCACTGATTGTCGTTAAGCTCCTTCGGCGCTCCGCCGCCGCCGTGAAGCGTGATGTAGACCGGATAGCCTTCGCTTCCCGCCTCCCCGATCGTCTCGATCGCGTATTTCATCCTGGCTTCGCCGAACGTCATGGACTGATGCTCGATCTCGGAGACACGCTCCTCGTTAAGCGCCTCCGCCGTCCGCATCTTCTCGAAGATCTCCTCCCGCGCCGCTTTGAGCGCCTCATTGCTGTCAAGGGAAATCCCGCTGAAATCAAGCTCCGCGGGTTCCGCGGCCGGCTCCTCTCCGTTCTGTTCCGCTTCCGCGGCCGATTCCTGACCATTCTGCCCGCCTGCCGGCTCCGATCCCGGCAGATTGTCCTGCGCGGCCTGTTCCGACACGGAATCCGCAGGCGAAGTACCCTGTCCGCCGGCAGGCTGGCCGGAACCCGCGGATGAACAGGATGACAACGCCATGGCAAGTATAAGAATTCCGGGGATCAAAATCCTTTTCATTTCCGATCCATCCTCCCTCTATGCTCAGATTCCTACATTTCCGCTGCTGACCCCGGCCTGCTTCCCCTCAAGGGGCAGCCAGTCCAGCGCCCGCAGGATATATCTGTCCCAGAAATCCCACTCGTGGGCTCCCGGGCCGGTCTCAAAGGTGAAGCTGACTCCATGAGACTTTAAGCAATCCGCAATCGCCTGATTCTTCGCAAGAAGCGAGTCCTCCGTCCCGCAGGCCATATAGATGGCCGGAAATTCAACGCCCGCGTCCGCCATCTGCTCGATCAGGAAGCGGGGATTGCGGTCGCTTTCCAGGGCCGCTTCCAGATCCGGTCCGAAGCAGCTGTGCTTGTATTCCTCCGATTCCGACACGAACTTTGGCTGCTCTGTTTTGACAAGCAGGCTTTCATCGGTGATAAATGCCCCCGACAGGGAGACAATCGCGCCGAACGTATCATGGTATTTCAGGCCGTTGCGCATCGCGCCGAACCCGCCCATGGACAAACCGCCGATGTAGGTATCCTCTTTCTTCCGGGAGAGCGGAAATGATTTCCGGGTGAATTCCACCAGTTCCCGCCCGATAAACTCGCCGTACATGGCGCAGTTCCAGGGCTGATCCACATAGAAGCCGTTCTCGCCCGCAGGCATGACCACCGCCAGATCCCGCTCCTCCGCGAACCGCTGGATGCGGGTGCCGTACAGCCAGTCATTCTGGCTGCCGAGAATGCCGTGGAGCAGATAGAGGGTCTTGTAAGGTTTCCCATCGGGCCGTCTGACGGCGCCTCCGAAATACATCTTGTCCGTCGGCAGGATCACGCAGAGCGGCACCGTGCGCCCCAGCGTCTCCGCCATAAAGCTTACCTGAAATACTGCCATGATGATCTCCTCCTTATATATTTTTGCCGCATATCTTTAGCAATCCTAACATGCGGAAAATGTACCTTGTTCTTCGACCATGAATCTCTCGCTCTCCAGCTATGGGCCATTCAGGTTTCGGACACAAAACCTTCCCTTCACTCTCCCCGTCGGCCCCTTTCCTTTCCAACCTCTCTCCCCCCTCAGCGCTCCTCCCGCCCGGGAAGCAGAAAATACCGCACATAAAGCCCCGCTGCCAGCGCCGCGCTCACCAGATCCGCCACGGCCTGCGCCGCCACCACGCCCATGTATCCGGCAAGCGCCACAGCCGCGGCCAGCACAACCAGGAATACCACACCCTGGCGGCTGACGGACAGCACGAAAGAGGGAAGCATTTTCCCGGTAGCCTGGAACAGGCACGACAGCAAAAGCACCACGGCGGCAAAGACATTGCCGGCCGCCTGCCAGCGCAGCATCACCGTACCGTCGGCCACGATACTCTCCAGATCGATGAATCCGCGCATCATCGCCGGGGCCGCCGCAAAGAGCACGGCGCTGATCACCGCGGCCAGACCGCACAGGAACAGAAGGCAGAAGCGGATCAGCTCCCGCAGCCGCTTCTGGTCACGGGCGCCGTACAGATAGCCGAACAGCGGCACGCCGCCGAAGGACAGACCGACAAGCACCAGCTGGGCGATCATATTGATCTTCAATACGATGCCCATGGCCGCAATCTTGTCACTTCCGTACGGCAGCAGGAAATGATTCACGACCACCAGGCTGACGCTCTGGGTCAGGTTCGTAATCGCCGCCGCGGTGCCGACGCCCAGAATTTGCTTAAGCTCCCCGCCTGCCACATGGGAGTCGCGCGGCGTCACCGACAGAAAACGGCTGCGGCGTTTCAGCATGATCAGCAGGAAGGCATCGCTGAACACATAGCCGATCACAGTCGCGATGGCTGCGCCCCGGGCTCCCCAGCCGAGTACGGAGATCAGGATCGGATCCAGGATGATATTCAGCACCGCGCCGCCGGCGGTTCCCACCATCGAGGTGGCCGCCATGCCTTCACAGCGCAGCAGATTCGAATGGATAAAGCTCAGAATAATGATCGGCGCCCCGGCCGCCAACACGGAGAAATACTCCGCCGCGTACGGCAGCGTATCCGCGTCGGCTCCGATCAGCCGCAGAAACGGCCCCCGAAACGCAAGAAGCGGCACCGCCAGCACCAGACCGGTCACAATCGCCACATAGAAACAAAACGCACTGACCCGCCGGATCCCGTCCGCGTCCTCGCTCCCCAGCATCCGGGAGATCAGCGAACTGCCGCCCTGACCGTAGATATTGCCGAAGGCCATCAGCGCCGTGAACACGGGACTGCACAGCGAGACGCCGGCCACCAGCGCCGTATTGCCTGTCTGCGCAATAAAATAAGTATCCGCCAGATTGTAAATCAGCGTCACGATCATCCCCGTCATCACCGGCAGCGCCATTTTAAAATACGTGCGCGGCAGGTGATCCAGATCGAAAACAGGCTGCTCCATATAATAATTCCTCCTTAGCTGCACGTATTGACAATTATTTTACCATGTCCTCCGGACATGCTCCCTCTGGGGGATGCGCACGGTTCGGTTCGGTGTTTTGTCCTCACTCCGTTCGGACACCGAACCGGCGCGGTATAATCTCTGGCGAGATTATACCATGAAACCATGGAAACTGGCAATGTCATTTTATCAGGCCTCTTCAACATGACAAACCTACAATTTCACCAGGCATCATTAGCACGACCGCAGCGTATGATTTTGTTTCGTAACGTCCAAGTAAACGATTGTAATACTTCTGCGCTTGCGGTATACTATAAGCTATGAGCATTACGAAAGGAGATCCATACCCATATGCAAGCAATCAAACTCAGAGACGACTTCTACTGGACAGGCATTATCGACGACAAGCTGCGTGTCTTCGACATCATCATGTACACCGAGTTCGGCACCACGTACAACTCCTACGTACTGAAAGCCGACGGCCAGACGATTCTGTTCGAGACCGCCAAGGCCAAGTTTTTCGACGAATACTTAAGCAAGCTCAGGGAAGTCATTGACGTAACCAAAATCGACTATCTGGTCGTCGACCACACCGAGCCGGATCACGCCGGCAGCGTGGAAAAGCTTCTGGACTACAGCCCCCAGATGAAGATCATTGCCACAGCCACAGCCATCGGCTTCTTAAAGGAGATCGTGAACCGTGACTTCGTAAGTCTGGCCGTCAAGGACAACCAGTCCATGACCATCGGGAACAAAACGCTGAAATTCATGGTCGTTCCCAACCTTCACTGGCCGGACACCATGTACACCTTCATTGAGGAGGAGCAGATCCTGGTAACCTGCGATTCTTTCGGCTCCCATTACTGCCTGCCGGAGGTGGTCTCCACTGCAATTAAGAATGAAGACGATTACCAGAGCGCGCTCCGCTATTATTATGACTGCATCATCGGACCGTTCAAGCCGTTCATGCTCAAGGCATTAAACCGCGTCGAGCCCATGGATATCACGATGATCGCCACCGGCCACGGCCCGGTTCTGGTAGGCGACCGCATTGCCCAGGTCATGAAGACCTACCGGGAATGGTCCACGGTTGTGAATCCGAACACGAAGAAGACCGTCGTGATCCCTTACGTCAGCGCCTACGGCTATACCGGCATGCTGGCGGAGAAGATCGCCGAGGGTGTCCGCGACAGCGGCGATGTGGACGTGCGCGTCTACGACATGGTGACCGCCGACAAGGCAAAAGTAAATGAAGAAATGCTGTTCGCCGACGGCCTGCTGTTCGGTACGCCCACGATTGTAGGCGACGCCCTGCAGCCCATCTGGGATCTGGTGATCTCCATGTTCCCCGGCACCCACGGCGGCAAGCACGCAAGCGCCTTCGGCAGCTACGGCTGGAGCGGAGAAGGCGTACCGAATATCATTGACCGTCTGAAACAGCTGAAGATGAAAGTCACCGACGGCCTAAGGATCCGCTTTAAACCCAGCGAAGCCGACCTGGTGACAGCTTATGAATTCGGCTATCAGTTCGGATGCCGCGTACAGAACAAGGAAGTGACGCTGCCGCGGAAGAAAGGTTCCCGCCAGCTGGTCAAATGTCTGGTCTGCGGCGAGATCTTCGATTCTTCCATCGAGGTCTGCCCGGTCTGCGGCGTGGGCAAGGAGAATTTCGTCCCCGTCGAGGCGGAAGAGACCGGCTTTGTCAATAATACGAAGGAATACTATGTGATCCTCGGAAACGGCGCCGCCGGCATGAACGCGGCCAAAGCCATCCGGGAACGGGATAAGACCGGAGCCGTCATCATGATCTCCAGCGAAGAATATCCGGCCTATAACCGGCCGATGCTGACCAAGGCCCTGGTGGCCGGGCTTACGGCAGACCAGATCGCCATCGAAGGCGCGGGCTGGTATGAAGCCAACCGAGTCTATCAGATTCTGGGCAGGAAGATCCTTTCCGTCGATACCAAGGAACAGAATGTCTGCCTGGACGACGGCGCGAAGATTCATTATACAAGGCTGATCTACGCCCTGGGCAGCGAGTGCTTCGTACCGCCTGTCAAGGGAGCCTCCCTGCCGGAGGTGGCAACAATCCGCCGTCTCAGCGATGTGCGCCGGGTGGAGAGCCTGATGAAGCAATCCAAATCCGCAGTCGTCATCGGCGGCGGCGTGCTGGGTCTGGAGGCAGCATGGGAGCTGAAGAAAGCGGGACTTGCCGTGACCGTTCTGGAAGCTGCTCCGGTACTGATGGGACGGCAGCTGGATGAGAGTGCAGGGGAAATTCTGAAGGATATCGCCGCTAAGCAGAAGATTGAAATTCTGACAGGCGTTACAATCGCAGAGATCACGGGAACCAGATCCGCCTCCGGCGGCGAAACGGCTGACGGCAGCAAAGATGCGGCTGACGCGACAGACACCGCTTCGGGCGCAGATCACGTTACCGGCGTCCGTCTGGCTGACGGCCGGTTCTTCGAGGCGCAGATGGTCATTATTTCCACCGGCATCCGGGCCAATACCGCCGTAGCTGCGGCCATGGGACTGGAAGTTGACCGGGCCGTCAAAGTGAACAGCCGTATGGAAACCAGTCTCCCCGGCGTCTACGCCTGCGGCGACTGTGCAGAGTATCAGGGAGTGAACCTCGGTATCTGGCCGGAAGCCTCCGAACAGGGCAAGACAGCCGGCGCAAACGCCGCCGGTGAAGTGACGGAATATGTCCCCGTCTCCGCTGCCCTCACGTTCCACGGGATGAACACCGCCCTGTTCGCCGCCGGCGACAACGGCAAGAATCCGAAACTTCTCTACAAGACCGTGGAGTTCCGCGATATGGGCAAGGGCCAGTACAAGAAATATTACTTCTTAAATAACCGCCTCTGCGGCGTGATCCTTTTAGGAGACCTGTCCGAAATGGCGAAACTGACCACAGCGCTGGAACAGCACGTGACGTACCAGAAACTGATGGCGGAATAAAAGCAGGACGCCCTGCTATTGCTCAGTCTGCTTCCCCGCCGGCTGCGCTCTGCAGGGCGATCTCCTTCAGGCGGGCTTCGTCCATCTGCCTGACGCACCCGTCCACATCCGTCTCCCCCCGGAGCATAGCGTTCAGGGCGGCCATCACATCTTCGGCATTGTAGCCCACGATCTTGGAGGCGGCCGTAGAGACCCGCTCATGGGCCTGAATAGACGCCTGTGCCTGCGTGACCATAGGAGATTGGATGTTGGTGGTCTGGCCCTGGAAGCAGCTCACCGTGGAGATACCGTTAAAAGCCGCGTTGTATGCCTCCGGCGTGGCGCAGAAAGCCAGAAAATCCAGAGCCTCCTGCACATGGGAACCGGCTTTGCACACCATCATCATGTTCAGGTTGCCGCCCTCATAGGTGCCCTCGTCCGCGGTGCCCATAAAGACGGGCATCAGGGCGAAATCATCCATGGTGTAAGTTCCGCCGGGAAAATCCGTATAAAACCAGGTGTCCCAGATGAAGGTGCTCACTGCCTGCCCGGAGGCGAGCAGTGGGCCGATATCATCCCAGCCGGTGGTGCTGTAGGTGTTGCCGAACCAGCCATTCTCCGCCGAGGACTGCACCCACCGAACCATTTCCGCCACGGCAGGGATGTCCCCGTAGCCGATTTCTCCGCTGTTTAGCCGCTCCAGCATGGCCGGATCGTCGGCAAACACCGGATCCAGAGCGAACTGAGGCATCCAGGTGCAGCCGTCAGCGGGCCAGCAGACAGGGGTATAACCGCTCTCCGCAAGCACCTGACAGAGCATATCAAATTCCGCCTGAGTCGTGGCAGCCCGCAGACCCAGCTGGGTGAGCAGGGTCTTGTTGTAGTAGCAGCCGGACACGGAGCTCTCCCAGAAGGGCAGGCCCAGCAGATGCCCGTCGCTGTCCGTGCAGTAGGCGCGGGCGCTGTCCGTCAGGCTGGCGCCCCATGCCTGTTCCTCCAGCATACAGAAATCCCTCGCCACATCGTAACGGTTCAGATCCGCATTGTGAAAATGCAGCAGGATGTCCGGCACACGGCCCTCCGCCACGTCCAGGGCGGCTTTTGTCTCAAACTCTGCGTCCTCGTAGGAGATGAGCTTGAGATGATTGCCTGTACTGTCCTGATAGAGCTGAAAGAGGCGGGTGAGGTAAGGCTTGTTCAGATCGCTCTCCTTGCCAAGAATGGTCAGGGTGACGCCGGCGGAGTCGCTGCCCGCACCGCCGCAGGCGCCAAGAAGCACCGCGGCCAGAAGCAGAGAGATTGTCAGGTAAAGTCGCTTCATAGGTTCTCTCCTTCGCTGTCCACGCTGGGGGCGGAACTTCTGCTCAGCAGCCGCCCTACCATCTCGCGCACGGCATTCATATCGATGGGTTTGCTCAGGTGCCCGTCCATCCCGGCGTCCAGAGCGTTGCGCACATCCTCGGCAAAGGCGTTGGCGGTCATGGCCACGATGGGGATACCCGCCGCCTGAGGATGGCCGCAGGCACGGATGGCCCGGGCGGCGTCATAGCCGTTCATCACGGGCATCTGCACGTCCATAAGGATCAGATCATAAGTGCCGGGCCGGGAGCTCTCAAACATCTCCAGCGCTTCCTGGCCGTTGGGAGCCACCTGACAGGAGGCGCCCTCCATCTCCAGCATCTCCGTGAGAATTTCGGCGTTGAGCTCGTTATCCTCCGCAGCCAGGAACCGCCTGCCCTCCAGAACCCTGGCATTGTCCGCCGGAGCGGCGGCCTGTCCCTCCGGAAACAGGGGCCGGATGGTATCCCAGAAGGTAGAGACAAAGAATGGCTTGGGCATAAAGGCATCGATGCCCGCCTGACGGGCCTCAGTCTCGATGTCATCCCAATCGTAGGAGGTCAGCACCAGGATGGGAACCTGCTCCCCGATCCGGGTCCGGATCTGCCTGGCAGTCTCCACCCCGTCCATCCGGGGCATTTTCCAATCCAACAGAATCACGTGGAAGCCTTCGCCCCGCTGCCAGGCGGTCACAGCCTGCTCCACAGCGTCGGCCCCGTCATAGACGCAGACCACGTCCACACCGGAATCCCGCATCAGCTCCCGAATGTTCAGGCAAATATCCTCCTCATCATCGGCCACCAGCATCCGTGTGACCTTATCCCGGTACCAGGAAACCGCCTCCTCCTGTTCCGGAAGCAGGAAGGACAGCTCCACCGTGAAGGTACTCCCCTGACCGGGAGCGCTCTCCACCTGGATGATGCCGCCCATCAGCTCCACCAGATTCTTGGTGATGGCCATTCCCAGACCGGTACCCTGAATCTTGTTGGTAACGGAATTAATCTCCCGGCTGAAGGGATCGAAAACGACGGCCTGAAATTCTTCACTCATGCCGACGCCGTTGTCCTTCACGGTAAAACGCAGCCGGGTATACTGCTGCCCCGCGCCGGGGATGGGACATACGGTGAACTCGATCCTCCCGCCCTCGGGAGTGTATTTCACCGCGTTAGACAGAAGATTCAGCAGAATCTGATTGAGGCGCAGCTTGTCCCCGATGATCTGCTCCGGGGGCGCGCCCTGGACGTGGATGCTGAAGTCCTGCTGTTTGGCCCGGGCCTGAGGCATTACAATGATGGTCAGCTCTTCCAGCATTTCCGGCAGGCTGAACCGCTCCACATTCAGGGAGGTCTTGCCGCTCTCGATCTTGCTCATGTCCAGCACATCGTTGATCAGGCTCAGCAGGTGCTGGCTGGAAGAAGTGATCTTCCGGGTGTACTCCCGGACCTTCTCGGGCTGATCCGCATTCTTCTCCAGCAACACCGAGAAGCCCACGATGGCGTTCATAGGCGTGCGGATGTCGTGGGACATATTGGACAGGAAATTGCTCTTGGCCGTATTGGCGCTCTGGGCGGCGTTCAGGGCCTGCTGGAGCTTCTGGTTCATCTGCTGCTCCATGGTCCGGTCGCTGAGGACAATGATGTACTTATGCACCTCCTGAATGCTCATATGGTACACGGTCATCCGGTACCAGCGGCGCTCCCCGGTGTTCTGATGCATATACTCGCACTCCCAGTACCGGTTGCCGTTGAGGGGGATGGACTCCAGCACATCCTTCGGAATCACCACGTTGTAGTTGACGGCGCACTTTTCCATGACCCGGATATCCTTCCGGGCCTCCTCCGCGGGGATACCCAGAAGCCGCTCTATATTGGGGCTGATGTAATCTACATGCAGATCGGCAGTGTTAAGTGTGATGAAAATATCGTCCACGCTGTTGGACAGCACGTCAAACATCCTCTCCCGGTACTGAAGCTCCATCCGGTTTTCCCGGGAAAGCCGGTTGCTGCGCAGCACCAGCAGCACCACGGTCACGGCTCCCACCAGCAGGAAAATCACCACCAGCACGTTGACTGTAGCCTTCTGCACGGACAAAAACCCCTCGCTGATGGCGCTCTGCGGTACAGCGCTAAGCATGAGGTAATCCAGATAGCCCAGACTCTGATAGAGGATCACGTGACTGACCCCGCCGATCTCGCAGCGAACCAGCCCCTGCCGCCCCGCCTCCCAGTCCTGGGCCATGACTGCCAGCTCCTCTTCGCTCAGGTTCGAGACGGCCTGCAGGTATACCAGATAGTTGCTGAATACGCTCCCCCCGGCCTGAGTGGACAAAAGCACCTGCCCGTCGTCATGGATCACGAAGCACCGGGCCTTGCCGGAGAAAGCATCCACATTCAGGGAACTGGCCAGATCTGTGTTGGTATAGGTGACGGCGATGGCGTCACAAGAAAAGCCCCGGATCATCCGGCGGCTCACCGGCACGGCGAACACGGTCACCGCCTCGCCCGAGGGAAGGGTGATCCCGGTCATGATGGGCTGGCGCTGCCCCGTCAGCGTGGCCAGCGCATCCCCCAGATCCAGAATGCCCTTTTCACCGCCGATGGACAGGCTCTCCCCCTTTTCAGAGAGGAAGTAGAAATCGGAAAAGCCCCAGTGGTCCTGCTCTCTGGCTACAAAGGCGGGCGCCTCCCCGTCCATGTCCTCCGAAAAGATATGGGCATCGTCCCAGCTCTCCAGCAGGCTCCAGTTGCGCTCCACAAAGGAGCCGAAGGAACGGTTCACCTGGCTGTAAATCTCATCCAGAGACCGGGTGCTGTCTTCAAAGATCCGCCGGGAAATATACTGAAAATAGACCAGGCTGATCAGGATCACCGCGATGATCACGGCACATACAAAAAGGCAGAAACCTATTTTCTTAAATCGCTTTTTCATCAGAATGTCCACCATATTGCGTCTATTAGAAAACATAATATCACAAAAGATGGAAAAAGACAATGCGCTTTTGCTTATCCTTCCAGGCACAACGCAGCCGCTTAAGGCCAAAGTCTCTCAACTCTCGTCCCTCCATCCCCTGCACACATCCACCCAGGCCGCAGAGCCGGAGTATTGCTCAAGCTCCGGGATCGTCAGCTCGATGGCGCTGTTGGCGCTGCCGCAGGCAGGAAATACCGTATCAAACCGCTTCAGGGATTCATCCAGGTAGACGGTGACGCCATCGTTTACCGCAAAGGGACACACGCCGCCCACGGCGTGGCCGACCAGTTCTACGGCTTCCTCCGGCGACAGCATCTTCGCTTTCGTTCCGAACCGCGTCTTATAATTATGGTTGTCGACCTTTGCGTCGCCGGCGGCGACGATCAGGATCGGATGCCCGTCCACCAGGAAGGACAATGTCTTGGCGATCCGCCGCGGCTCACAGCCGACCGCATGGGCCGCCAGCTCCACAGTGGCGCTGGATACCTCAAATTCCATCACTCTGTCTTCCATTCCCAAACTCCGAAAATACGCTCTGACTTTATCGATTGACATGATACAGTGCCTCCCTGAAAATTCTATTCTGAAACGATCCCGTTTGGATCGGTATCCGCTGCACAGGCTTCCGGGCAGATGCCCGCACACCCGCCGGCTGACAGCCGGCAGCCGGTGGGCGTACCCGCGTTGCCGCCCCTGGCGGATTCCCGCAATTCCCATGGCAAAGACCTTCCGACCCGATACATGGCCTCCACCATCTCATCAAACGGCACCGGATGGGTGATCCCGGAAAGCGCCAGCTGCGCGCAGGTAAACGCGTTAGCCACGCCGATGGCGTTCCGGCTCTGGCACGGCACCTCCACGAGCCCGGCGATTGGGTCGCAGACCAGACCCAACAGATTGGAAAGCGCCAGGCTGGCCGCCTGAAAACACATTTCCGGCGTGCCGCCCATCAGCTCCACAATGGCGCTGGCCGTCATCGCCGACGCCGCGCCCACCTCTGCCTGACAACCAGCCTCCGCGCCGGCCACCGTCGCGTTGCGCATCAGAAGATATCCGATGGCGCCTGCATTCAGCAGTCCGTCCATCTGCTTTGTCTCAGACCAACCGCAGATCTCGGACAGAGACAGCACCGCCCCCGGAAGTACACCCGAAGAGCCCGCTGTCGGCGCCGCCACAATCAGTCCCATAGCCGCATTGACCTCCAGCACCGCCATCGAATACGCGATAGCACGGGTCAGCGCCTCACCGCAGAGCAAAGAGATCCCGCGGCCTTCAGCCGCTTTGCCGGACCGCCACGCCTCATCTGTCCACGGTTTCGCGTCACTGCCGCATAATCCCGGCTTCACATCATTGCTGCACAATTCCGGTTTCGCGTCGCCGTTTTTCGCTTCCGGCGCGCTCACCGGATCCGCCATTGCAGCGTTATACACCTTCCAGGCTTCGCCGCCGATCAGACCGCTTAAGGATCTGCGCGGCTGTCCCAGCGGCTCGTGAACCGCCGCCTCCATGATCTGAAGCGACCGGGCCAGACGCTCCCGAACTGACTGTTCGCTCACCGAACCCAATTCCATTTCTCTCTTAAGCATCACTTCCGATATGGCAACGCCATGCTCCAGGCACAGCTGATATAATTCATTTCCACTGGCAAAATCCATGCTCATATCCCTCTCTCCCGTCATACCGCCGTCTTCCCACGCTGCCTGCCATTTTCCCGCGTCAACCGTGGACTCCTGCCATTTCCCCGCGCCACGGCCATCCGCAACAGCCGCGCCACGGCCGTCCGCTTCCTCATATCTGTATCAGCATGATCTCATGCACCAGTTCATTTTCCCGGATCTCTTTCAGGAAATAATCCGGTATGTTCTCATCCGATTCCACGATCAGATAACCGGTGCCGCCCTTGTAATCACGGTAAAGCCGCATAAACGCGATATTGACGCCATGGCGGCTCAGCACATTTGTCACGTGGGCCACCACTCCGGGACGGTCCGCGTGCTTGATGATCAACGTGCTGTAAACGCCGGTAAACACCACATCAATGTCATTGATCTGCACGATCCGGATCTTTCCGCCGCCCACGGACTCGCCACGGATTGTCTGAACCTGTCCGTCCGGACTTTCCAGCCGGATATCCACCGTGTTCGGATGGGCAGTCTTAGTCTTGTCGTCCCATGTGAAATGGTACTTGAGACCGGCCGCATCAGCCAGCGCGTAGGAATCCCGGATGCGCACATCATCCGTGCCGAAGCCCTGAATGCCGCCCAAAAGCGCCTTATCCGTACCATGGCCCCGCCCTGTCTGGGCAAACGACTCATACAATGTGAAATCCACCTTCGCGATCGGCCTGCCAAAAAGCTGGTACGCCAGCAGCGCGATATTCACCGCTCCCGCCGTATGGGAGCTGGACGGTCCGATCATATTCGGTCCTATGACATCAAATACGCTGATGTAATTCATGCTGTTCTCCTTTACCGTAGCATTCCCGCTGCATTTAATAGATTGCCCGAATTCCCAGATCGGAATCCAGCGTATTCATATTATATAAGATAAGAATATCCGTAACGCCGGGATGTTCGCCGATGAATCCGGACGGCCCCAGCCGGTAGGAACGCGTATCGAACACATAGACCTTCTGGAAATGACGAACCAGAAACGGCACCAGACAGTTGGCGTAGCTGTCTTTCAGAAGCACCAGCTCTCTGTCCGTCTCCGCCGTCTCGTTCGTGATCTCGATCAGCGAATGAAGATTATCCAGAAACAGCGAATATTTATCCTTCTGATCCAGATAATCCAGATTGTACAGGCTGCCGCCGGTCTCTCCGGTATCCGTATAATTCACGGTCAGACGGTCCGCGGGGTTTTCGTAGATCGTGATCGTATCGCCCGCGGCCGTGTAATCGTTCACCTTCGAATAAATGGTTCCCTTAAAATCCGAAGTCACGGTTCGGGATTCCATTTCCTCCAGCGGCACCGGCTCCAGTCCCATCTCCCGGCAGAAGGCCAGATATCCCGCGTAGGCTCCGAAGGTCGTCCAGTGATGGTCCAGCCGGTAATAGATCTGGCCGTCTTCCCTCGCCTCCCGCAGGAACGGACCGCAGTCGATCATCCGGATTCCGGAAAGCTCCTGCAGCCTGTCCATCGTTTCCCCCTGATCATATCCCGGCGCGTGATCCGGAAGCAGATCCGAGAGGATGCACGAAGCCGTGGGAACCAGCATCAGGCGCAGGTTCAGGCCGCTTTCCCTCTCCTCCCCGAGCGCCTCGATCTTCCCGGCAAACGTGTGAAGGATCTCTCCGATCTTCTCCGTATTGACCGGTTTCTCATACCGCTCGATCAGATACCCGTCGTCCGCGATATAGACTCCCTCGATCTCGCGGCAGCCCTCTGCCAGTTCCGTCTGCGTCTTAAGACCCATAAAGAAATCCCGGAACGGAAAATGATCCGACAGATAGGTGCCGATGTCCGTCATATACTGTCCGCTAAACAGGCTCTCCCGGTCAAACGCGGGAAACTCCGCCAGCCAGCGGTTCTCATTTTCGGAAAATGTCTGCCTCGGGGATACCAGAAAGGCTGCCGTCAGCGCCAGAACCGCCCCGGCCAGAAGCCAGGCGGTGATCCCCCTGATCTTACGGTCTGCTGTCATGATCTTCCTCTTTCCCATTGTCAGAAATACGGTCAGAAGCGGAAATACAGGAACGGGTTGTAGGTGTCGCTCACCAGATACGCCGTCGCTGCCAAAAACAGGACTACATATCCGGCCGCGCACACGACCGCCGCCGCGGCTCTCAATCCTGCCGGCAGCTGCCCGGCTTTCTCCTTAAGCCGGGGATAGACCGGGAACGCCAGTACGGCCGCCGCCGTCAGCACGACCGCGTAATTGCGCAGATACCACAGGCACTCGCCGCCCCACACCCGGCTGCCGGCGCAGCCGGCCATGAGCAGAAGATAGCGCCCCAGTTCCCGCCAGTCGTCAAACACAAATATCACAAAGCCGACGACAACGATCAGCAGCGTGTACAGATGACGGACCGCCGCCGGCCATTTCTCCATTTTCTTCCCCCACACGTACTTCTCCAGCGCCAGAAGCACTCCGTAGTACAGTCCCCACAGCACAAAGTTCCACGACGCGCCGTGCCAGAGGCCGGTCAGGAACCACACGATCAGGATGTTCCGCAGATGCTTCGCCACGCTGACCCGGTTGCCGCCCAGGGGAATGTACACATAATCCCGGAACCAGGACGATAGCGAGATATGCCACCGCCGCCAGAAATCCGTCACCGACACCGCCGCCAGCGGATACCGGAAGTTCTCCGGGAAATGGAAGCCCAGCATCCGGCCCATGCCGATGGCCATGTCGCTGTACGCGCTGAAATCAAAATACAGCTGCAGCGTAAACGCCGCCGCGCCCAGCCAGGCCGTGGCCACCGACGTCTGCCCCGTCTCCAGCGCGCGGATACTTTCCCAGAGGGCGCCGGCCCGGTTCGCGATCAGCACCTTCTTAAAAAGTCCCTGCATAAAACGCAGGATCCCGTTTTCGATCTCTTCCCGGCGGATCTGCCGCTGATGCAGCTTTCGGTTCACCGCGGAAAAGCGTACGATCGGCCCGGCCACCAGCTGCGGGAACATGGACACATAAGTAAGGTACGTCAGATAATTTGTCTCCACCGGCACCTGTCCCCGATACAGATCGATAATATAGCTCATGCTTTGAAAAGTGAAAAAGCTGATGCCCACCGGCAGCCCCAGCCCGGGCTTTGTCACGGAGGTTCCGAGCAGCGCGTTGAACGTGCCGACCAGAAAATCCGCGTATTTGAAGAAAGCCAGAACCGACAGATTGATGACGACCGAACAGACAAGAAAAAGCCTGCGCCTCTTCTTCGTCGTCCCGAACCGCCCCATCAGGCGTCCGTTTGCATAATCGACCGCCGACGCGAAAAGCATCAGGACGATGTAGACCGGTTCGCCCCATGCGTAGAAAAGCAGGCTGAATACAAGCAGGACCCCATTTTTCGCTGCAAATGGAACCGCGTAATACAAAAGCAGGCACAGCGGCAGAAAAAAGAACAGAAACGGAATACTGCTGAATACCATCGCCCCGTCCCGCCTTACTGAAGTCCGGCTTCAATGATCGGCTGGATCGCCCCGGCGTTCTCGGAGATCACCAGCCAGACGTAATCTCCGGTCTGCTGTACGGAACTCCTGCTCACGATATCGTACTGATCCGGCAGATAATTCTCCATCTCCGCCGCTTTCTGGTCGATCACCATCTGCAGGGAATCGATGGCCGCCTGCTTCCCCGCGGCCGCCGGTTTCAGGATCACGATCGTCTCCGCCGAAGTCGCCATCTCGGACATTACAAACAGGTAATCCTCAGCCGCGGAAACGTCGATGCCGAAATAATTGGCGATAAATTCCTCCGGGACAGTCATCGGGGAATTCAGGCTCACCTGCTGCTCGATCTGCGAATAAATGTCACTCAGGCTGACCGCGCTTTCCGCCGGAGCTTCCGCGGCAGGCACGGACTCCTGCTGCGCCCCGGCAGTTTCTTCCGCCGCAGCGGTTCCGGCCGTCTCAGCAGCGGTCGTCTCCTCCGCGGCCGCAGCAGCTTCCGTCGTCTCTTCTTCGGCCGCCTCCGTCGTATTCTCCGCGGCTTCAGATCCTGTCGTCTCTGCCGCGGATGTAACGGCTTCCGTCGTCTTTTCCGCTGATGTATCTTCCGTGACCGCAGTTTCCGCGACAGTCCCCTCCGCCTGCGATGTCTCAGGCGATCCCGCCTGGCCGGCGCCGCCGGATGACCCGCATCCGCCCAGCAGCAGTACCATCGCCAGCAATCCCGCGTATCTTCTTGCATTCTTTCTCATGATCGCGCTTCTCCCTACTTACCTATAATACCCGCAAGACCCAAACCGGACTTTAGTTCTTCTCTCCTGCCGACCCCTGCACTTTTTCCGGCCCCTGCGGTCCGACCGGACCGCGTACCTCCTCCGCAGAACCTTCGGCATTTACTGCAGCCTTCTCTTTTTCAAGCGTTTCTTTCGCGTAATCCCTCAGCACCTGACTCCACACGTCATAAGCCGCCCTGCGCAGATGGATATCCCTGTCGCTGCTGTAGGATTCGATCAGGTCGCCGTTTTCGTCCGCCATCGGATTCGCTATATCAACAAAGCCCCAGCCCTGCTCCGCAGCCAGATTCTTCATGGCTTCATTGTATTTGCGAATATTGTCGTTATAAAGATTATGGTCCCGGTGGCCCTTCACCGTGTAGGGCATACTCATAATGTGGAACTCCACATCGGGCGACTGAGCCCGGATTCGTTTGGCCAGTTCCACATAGTTGGCGGCGGTCTTTTCGATTCCGGTAATATTGATGTCATTCGGGCCGAACAGCATAAAAACCTTCTTCGCGCCCATCAGCGCGATGGAATCCTCTACGAGCCGTTTCTCCCCGGCGTAGATTGGATGAATACTCTTAGAAGTCACCGGACGGAGTGCACTGTAAGTGGAAAAACTGACGGCCGCCAGAAACTTAAGTCGTCCCAGCCAGGTATCGCTTCGGGCAAAGGAATAATTCCTGAAATCTTCCATAACCGAGTCACCCACAAACACACTGTTGTCAAAAAACGCGTCGATCTCTTCCTGCGAGACCGACGGCGCAGCCGATTCTGCCGGAGTTTTTCCCAGCGGTTCCGCATATGCGGCATACGGCTGTGAAACTATCAAAATCAGGAAAGCACAGACGATACAGCATACATGAACCAAAGATTTTTTCATAAGCTCACCCTTCCTCACGGCCGAAGCGTTCCTCAATTTCCCCGATCATCTGTACACGTCTCTTATGACGCTCCACATCCAGCGGCTCCTCATCCAGCCACGCGTCCATGATCATCTTTGCCAGCTCAACGCCGACTACCCGCGCGCCAAAGGCCAGAATGTTCGAATCATTATGCTGACGCGACAGCTTGGACGTATACGGCTCGCTGCAGACGCAGGCCCGGATCCCCTTCACCTTATTTGCCGCAATGCTGATCCCGACACCGGTTCCGCAGATTGCAATGCCGAGCGGCGCTTTGCCTTCCGCCACGAAACGACCGATCCGCTCTCCGTATACCGGATAATCGCGAGTGTCTGCGTCCGAGTTCCATCCAAGGTCGATCACCTCGTAACCTTTTTCTTCCAGATGCTTTATGATCTCCGGTTTCATCTCCTTCGCCGTCGGGTCATTTGCCAATGCGATCTTCATATGACTTCTGCCTCCTCTTTTCTTAAATAAATATCTCCCTGTATATCAGGATCCTTTGCCCATCTGAACGGAAAGTATGTCGGCTGCAGCGTTACCTGCCGTACACACGCTTCACGTTATCCAACCTTGCGCTCATATTCAGGAGCATCATATCCGCAACTGTAAAAGCGCACATTGCTTCTACAACCACCACAGCTCGCGGCACAATAACCGGATCGTGACGGCCTTTTATGGTAATCTCCACATTTTCGCCGCTGCGGTTCACCGTCTGCTGCGCCCGCGCAATGGAAGGCGTCGGCTTGAAAGCCGCCCGAAGGATGACCACATCGCCGTCGCTTATGCCGCCCAGAATACCTCCAGAGTGATTTGTGGCCTTGTAAACCGCTTTTCGTGCTTCCGAACTGCCGCAGGAATCACTGACAGCATCGTTATCGGAAGCCCCCGCCGCATCGCATTCCGCAGCTTCCGTCGTCCTCCCGTTGCGAAAGCTGTCGTTGTTTCGCGAGCCGGTGCTTCCCGCTGCCGCGAAGCCGTCGCCGATCTCCACACCTTTAACCGCACCGATGGACATGACTGCATGCGTCAGCCGCGCGTCCAGCTTCTCAAATACCGGTTCTCCAACTCCTGCGGGAATCCCGCGCATAATGCATTCCACAATACCTCCCGCAGAATCCCCCCCGGCCATCAGCCCATCCAGATAACGCTCCGCCCGCGCCGCGGCTTCCGCATCCGGCATACAGAGCCGGTTTACGGACGCCTGCTCCGGATCAAACTTATCCCCGGAAACCGTCACTGGTCCGATACTTTTCGTATAAGCCGTCACCGTCACGCCCAGTTCGGCAAGCAGCTTCGCCGCTACAGCCCCTGCAGCTACACGGCCTACGGTCTCCCGCCCCGACGAGCGGCCGCCGCCACGGTAATCGCGAAAACCATATTTTTCATCAAACGGATAATCCGCATGCCCGGGACGGTACACGTCCATGATCGCGCTATAATCGTGGGATCTCTGATCCGTATTGCGCACGATCATTGAGATCGGTGTCCCGGTAGTCCGTCCTTCGAACACACCCGACAGAATCTCGACCTGATCGCCTTCCTGCCGTGCCGTTGTGAATCGGCTCTGACCGGGTTTTCTCCGATCCAGATACCTCTGTATATCTTCCTCACACAATAAGAGCCCGGCCGGACAGCCGTCAACTGTCACGCCCAGGCCTCTTCCATGGGATTCTCCCCATGTAGTCATCGTTAACATCGTTCCCCAGGTAGAACCTGCCATATGGATTCCCCTCTCTTCTGCTGCGTTCCGTCAACCGCACGCCGCAACAGCCTGTTCCTGCTTTCGGAAACCTACTCCGCCGGCTGCAGCTTCACAATCTCACAGCAATTTGGCTCATCCACATACACTGGATTCGCACACATGATCAGCAGCCCCTGTTCATAATCTACGGAAAAGAATGTCACTGAACCGGTCTCATGATTAATTGCCGCAATATGCTTATCGTCCGGGAATACCGCCAGATCCTTCGGATACTCTCCACTGACCGGCAGACAGCAAAGCATATCCAGCAGTCCCGTCGACGCATCCCGGCTGTAGACGCTGATCGTGTCGTCGCCCGCATTACTGCAGTACAGATACTTCTCATCGGAAGAGAATCGGATCGCGCAGGCCGCGGTAAACTGGCTGTGCCTCTTGCCCATGGAATCGATTCGCTGGATCCGCTCCAGTTTCGGCACCTTCGGGCCGGTTTCGTAGGTAAAGACGTCAATGATATTGGCCACCTCGTACATCAAATACATATATTTTCCATCTGCGCTGAAAATAAAATGTCTCGGCGCAGATTCCAGATCACAGGTAATCGTGTCAACGAGCAGCATCTCACCCTCTGTGTCGCTCATCCGATACACCTTCAGAACATCCATCCCCAGATCAGCGACCATAATGTAATTCCCATCCGGCGTTATGCGGACACAACTGACATGGGGACGGAACTTACGGTCAGCCACGCTTCCCAGCCCCTTGTGAAAGACGCCGGCCGCAACACTGCCAACGCTGCCGTCGGGATTCAGATGCATGATTGTCGCCTTGCCGTCATGATAACCGGCCACATAAAGATATTTGCCATCCGGGGACACTGACAACTGGCAGCCGCGCATTCCGCGTATGTTCGCCAGATTCAGACGGCTTAAGGAACCGTTCTCCAAAATGCGGAAAGAAACTACGCCTTCATCCGCAATGGAGTAAAGCGTCTTCCTGTCAGGGGAGGATATCAGATAGGAAGAATTATCCACATCCACCTCACACCGTTTGGTGAATAAGCCTTTCTCCACGTCCACATCACAGACCGTGATGCCGCGGGCATTGCCTGTATAAGAGTAAGAGCCGATATACGCCACATATTTGTCCTTCATTGGCAGGAACCTCCCTGTTTATTCTTTCATCGCTCTGCTGCGGCGCGTCCGGCCGCCGATCGTTCTTCCGCCCTGCGCCCCGCGCAACCGACGCCCTGCGCTTCCCGGCAAAGCCCCGGCGGACGCATACATTTCCCAGCTTTTCCAGTATAGCACATCTTCTCAAAAAAATCTATTGACATACACATTTTTTTCTGTATAATGGGTCTTACGCTTTGTTTATTATTTCTAAACTTTTTACTTATTTTTATTGTCAGTTAGTATTTGTAAACTTTAAGATTAGTATTTGGCTGTTGTCAGATAATGGAGGCAGATCATGGATATTGGAGCCAAATTAAAGGAGCTGCGGGTCCTGAAGGGACTGACGCAGGAGGAACTGGCAGACCGGGCGGAGCTGTCGAAGGGATTCATCTCCCAGGTGGAACGGAACCTGACCTCGCCTTCCATCGCCACGCTGATGGATATCCTGCAGTGCCTGGGGACCAGCACCTCAGAATTTTTCAGCGAAAGCCAGGAGGAACAGATCGTCTTCGGCAAAGACGACTATTTTGAGAAATATGACAGCGAGCTTAAGAACATGATCCAATGGATCATCCCCAACGCGCAGAAGAACGAGATGGAGCCGATCCTTCTGAAGCTGGAGCCCGACGGGTCCACCTATCCGGACAATCCCCATGAGGGCGAGGAGTTCGGCTATGTGCTGCAGGGCGCGGTGTCCATTCATTTAGGGACGAAGGTCTATAAAGCGAAGAAAGGGGAAGCCTTTTATTTTACGTCAGACAAGCAGCACTATCTGACGTCGAAGACCGGCGCAGCACTTCTGTGGATCAGTTCGCCGCCCAGCTTCTGAGCAGAGCGGCGACACACTATAATGCGGCGGCACATTGTGTAACAGCGACCCATTTTGTAGCAACGACCCATTTTGTAACAACGACTCATTGTACCGCAACGATCCATCGTGTAATATCGACTCATCATATAACAACGATTTATTATACAGCAGCAACTCATTGCACAACAGCAACGCATTTGTAAACAAAAGAAATATGTAGATACTATGTTAGGAGGAAACTGCAGTGGACCAAAACGCGCGATCTGAACATTTTCTGGAAATCAAATCCCTGTGCCGCACCTTTGAGGACGGCTTTATGGCGGTGGATAATTTCAGCCTTACCATAAAACAGGGGGAATTCGTAACCTTCCTGGGCCCCTCCGGCTGCGGCAAGACCACGACCCTGCGGATGCTGGCGGGCTTCGATATGCCCAGCAGCGGCGAGATCCTGTTAAACGGCAAGGACATCACCAAGCTGCCCCCCAACGAAAGGCCCATCAACACGGTGTTCCAGCGGTACGCCCTGTTTCCCCATCTGAACATTTTCGACAATATCGCCTTCGGCCTGAAGCTGAAGAAGCTCCCCCGGGCGGAGATCGTCAGGAAGGTCAAAAAGGCGCTGGAGATGGTGGATCTGGAAGGTTTCGAGTCCAGAACCGTACAGACCCTGTCCGGCGGTCAGCAGCAGCGGATCGCCATCGCCAGGGCCATCGTCAACGAGCCGCAGATCCTGCTGCTGGACGAGCCCCTTGGCGCGCTGGATCTCAAGATGCGCAAGGAGATGCAGCTGGAGCTGAAATCCATGCACGACAAGCTGGGCATCACCTTTATCTATGTGACCCACGACCAGGAGGAGGCCCTGACCATGTCCGACAAGATCGTGGTCATGTCGGAAGGCAAGATTCAGCAGGTAGGCGAGCCGGAGGACATCTATAACGAGCCGAAGAACGCGTTCGTGGCGGATTTCATCGGGGACAGCAACATTTTCAACGGCATCATGACCGGCAAATACAAGGTCCGCTTCTGCGGCGCGGAATTTACCTGCGTGGACGACGTGGAAAACGGCACTATGGTCGAGGCGGTGCTGCGTCCCGAGGATATCGAGATCACGCCTCCCGATGAGGGAATCATCCAGGGAGAAGTCAGTTCCGTGGTGTTCAAAGGCGTGCATTACGAGATCACCGTGCTGTCCGGCAAGAACGAACTTGTAATCCAGTCCACCCGCAAGGCCCAGGTGGGAAGCCGGGTGGGACTGAGCGTTGACCCGGAAGGGATCCATATCATGATCGCCGAGAGTATGCTGAACAAGTTCGAGGTAGGCGTGAAAAACGGCTTCCGGCTGGATTTCCTGGACGGAGTTCCGGACTTTGACATCACAAGCCTGCTTCCCGGTTCCCGCATGGACGGCGGTACGCTTCTGGACGCCCACGGGGACGAGGTGGCGCCGGAGACCCTGCGGGTGATCGTAACCATCAAGCCGGAAGACATTACGATGAGCGACGACGAGGAAGCGGGCATGGTAAAAGGACATATCGTCAATATGATCTACAAAGGCGACCATTACCGCTACATCGTGCGGTCGGACGACGATGAAGACTTCATTGTGCGCGACGAGGATCTGTGGAACATGAACGACTACGTGAGTCTGGTCATTCCCAGGGACAGCCTGCAGTTCGCGCTGAAAAAGTAACGGTACGGAGGTAGCGATATGGGTGTGTTCCGTTTTTCCAGAAAGCAGCTTGGCATTCCCTACGCGGTGTTTCTGATCTGCTTCGTGGCCGCGCCGCTTCTGGTCATTATCTATTACGCGTTTACCAACGGCGAAGGGCGGTTTACGCTGGGCAACATGACGGGCTTTTTCACCAGCCCCTACACGATCGGAACGCTGGCCTACAGCTTTGCCATCGCGGTGGTCACCACCTGCGTATGCCTTCTGCTGGCGTATCCCATTGCCTATATCCTGGCAAGGAGCCGGTGGAAGAGCAAGTCGGTCGTCATCGTCATGTTCGTCATGCCCATGTGGATCAATTTTACGCTGCGGATCACGGCGCTGAAAGAACTCCTGACCATGATCGAGGGCAACCTGGCGTTCCATCCGTTTCTGAATACGATCATCGGCATGACCTACGACTTCCTGCCGTTTATGATCCTGCCCATGTATACCACGCTTCTGAAGCTGGACCAGAGCCTCCTGGAGGCGGCCGCGGACCTGGGCGCCAATCCGTTCCAGATATTCTTAAAGGTGACGCTGCCCCTGTCCGTGCCGGGGATCATCAGCGGCGTGGTCATGGTATTTCTGCCGTCCATGACCAACTATGTGGTGCTGGATATGCTGTACAACAGCACCTACATCATGGGCAGCCTGATCGGCAGCTACTTCAGCGCCTACGACTGGCATAACGGTTCCATGATCGCGCTGATCCTGCTGTTCATCATCCTGGTGTTTACGCTGGTCACGGACCGCTACGCGGATGAAGACACCGGGAACCGGGGAGGTGCGCTGCTATGAAAGCTGCTGTGAAAAAGGAACTGCCGGGAAAGATCTTTATCGGCGCGATGCTCGTTATCCTGTATCTGCCCATACTGGTACTGGCCTTTTACAGCTTTACCACCTCCGCCAATATCGGTTCCGTCCATGGCTTTTCCATGGATAATTACGTAAATCTGTTCTCTAACGAGGAGCTCCGCAGCATGATCTTCGGCACCGTGCTGCTGGCTTTCGGCTCGTCCCTGCTGGCGGCGGCGCTGGGAACCCTGGGCGCCATCGGCGCTTTCTATTCCAGGAAGGCGGCCAGGGGCGTCATCGGAGGCTTAAACGAGGTACCGGTGATCAACGCGGACGTCGTTACCGGCTTCTCCGTATGCATCATGCTGGTGGTGGTGCTGGGCATCGATAAGAATACCTTTGTTCCGCTGGTGATCGGCCATGTGGTGCTGTCCGCCCCCTTCGTCTACCTGTCGGTAACGCCGAAGCTGAAGCAGATGGACTCCAGCCTGTACGAGGCGGCCATGGACCTGGGCGCGACCCCCAGGCAGGCGCTGACCAAGGTGGTCCTGCCGCAGATCCAGCCCGGCATCGTGTCCGGTTTCGCGCTGGCGGTGACGCTGTCGCTGGATGATTATTTCATTGCCAGCTACACCAAGCCGGCCACCTTTGACACCATCAGCACCTATGTCGTAAACGCCACAAAGGGCTCCCAGACGGAGATCAAGACGGCTCTGTGGGCGCTGTCCACGCTGATCTTCCTCATCGTGGTGCTGGCGGTAGTCCTGATGAATCTGCGGGGTGGAAAGGAGGAGGCGGACTTTGAAGACTAAGAAACTGCGCGCTGCGGCGCTTTGTCTGGCCGGAGCCGTTCTTCTGGGATTTGCCTGTCCCCGGGCGGCTGCCGCATCATCGCAGAAGGATGACGAGCCGGTCACGCTCCGGGTCTGCAGCTGGGAGGAATATATTGACCTGGGAGACTGGGATGAAGAGGAACTGATCGAACTGGATAACGGTGTGGAGATCTTCGGGGAAGACGCCCTTTACCGCGAGTTTGAACAGTGGTATTATGATACTTATGGAAAACGGGTGCGGGTGGAATATTCCTGCTTCGGCACCAACGAGGATCTGTACAACCAGCTGACGCTGGGAGACACCTACGACCTGGTCTGTCCCTCCGACTATATGATCATGAAGCTGATGGCCGAGGGGGCGCTGGAGCCTTATTCAGAGTCCTTCTTTGACCGGGAAAATGAAAAGAATTACTATATAAACGGTGTATCGCCCTATATCGCGAAGGTTTTCGCGGAAAATGAGATCAACGGCGAGAGCTGGGACCGCTACGCCGCGGGCTACATGTGGGGAGTGACCGGCGTACTGTATAATCCGGAGCTGATGACCGAGGAGGAGGCGTCCACCTGGGCGGTGTTCGACAATCCGAAATTCTTCCGCCAGATCACGCTCAAGGACAATGTGCGGGACACCTATTTTTCCACATTGGGGTATCTCCGGCAGAAAGAGCTGATGGACGAGACGTTTCGATCGGCCGCGGATTATCATGAAAAGCTGGACGATATGATGAACGACGTATCTCCCGAAACCATCGACGAGGTGGAAGAACTGCTGGGGCACATCATGGGAAATATCTACGCGCTGGAGACAGACAGCGGCAAGGCGGATATGGTGACGGGCAAGATCGCCGCCAATTACCAGTGGTCGGGCGACGCGGTATACGCAATGGATCAGGCCGAGGAGGACGGCGTGTATCTGCAGTTTGCGGTGCCGGAAGAGTGCACCAACCTCTGGTTCGACGGCTGGGTCATGCTGAAGGCCGGCATCGGAGACGACACGGAGAAAAAGCAGGCGGCGGAAGCCTTCGTCAACTTCCTGTCCATACCGGAGAACGCGGTGCGGAACATGTACTATATCGGCTACACCTCGGCAATCTCCGGCGGGGACGACGATACCGTTTTCTCCTACCTGAACTGGTGCTACGGCGCGGAGGACGACGAGGAAGATGCTGTGGACTATCCGGTAGGATATTTCTTCAGCGAAGACGGCGACGATGAGAACTATACGGTTCACGCCTCCGCGGAACAGATCGGCCGCCAGCTGTACACTCAGTATCCGTCCCAGGAGGTCATATCCCGGGCGGCTGTCATGGGATATTTTGATGAAGGGCAGACCCACAATATCAATCAGATGTGGATCAATGTCCGCTGTCTGGACGTGAGAGATATTCCTCTGTGGTGCTGGCTTCTGGCTCTGTGCATCGTTATCGCGGCCGCGGTTGCGACAGTGATATACAGGAAGAATCATACGCTCGAATAAAGCGGCCGCAACGGCCGAGCAGACAGCAGATGTCCGTCAGACACAGACCGGATAATCCGGAAGACAATCGATCAGAAAAGCATAACTGACATTTTGGTTCACCTGTGTATTGCTATTGTGTTAATAATCCGATATAATGAAAAACAAAGGGACGCGCAGGAGGAATGTTATGGCCGTTTATGAATTTCTGGAACAGATTCTGACCCACGTAGTAGATATCGCAATTCTGGTATTTGAATTCGTCGGCGTGTTCGTCATCATCATCTCCGGGTGCAGGGGGATCGTGGATTATGTGAAGAAGAATCCGCAGATCCGGCTGAACCTGGCTACGGGGATGGCGCTGGGGCTGGAATTCAAGCTGGGAAGCGAGATCTTAAGAACCGTGATCGTGCGGCAGCTAAGCGAAGTGGCCGTGGTGGCCGCGATCATTTCGCTACGGGCAGCTCTGACCTTCCTGATCCACTGGGAGATCAAGACGGAGAAGGCGGATGAGGAAGCGGCGGCGGCGCTGAAAGCCGCGAAGGAGAAATAAGAAGGACGCCTGCCGGAGGAAACTCCGGCAGATTTTTTTATATTTCCATGCACATAATCGTTTTATGGCGCTTGACATTTTAACGAATCCGCTATATACTAATCGTACAATTACTAATTATATGATTAGTAATTATTCAATTAGCAATTTTCATTTGTTAACAGGGGGCGCTGATTTATGTTTGTCGGACGCGGCAGAGAATTACAGAAACTGGAAGAAGCCTACCAAAAGGAATCCTTTGAATTCGCTGTGTTTTACGGAAGGCGCCGAATCGGGAAGACTACGTTGATCCGTGAGTTCCTAAAGGATAAGCCGGCAGTCTATTATATGGCGGTAGAGGGTACTGCCCAGGATAATCTGACCGGTTTATCAAAAGCGGTGATGGCTCAGACCGATCCGGGTGCGGACGCCCCGGTGTTTCGTGATTTCGCGGCGTTGCTCGATTATATCGACCGGCTCTGCGATACCCGGAGGATCATCCTGGCTATCGACGAATATCCGTACCTGGCCGCCTCGTACCCAGCCATTTCCTCCATGCTCCAGAGCCATATCGATCAGCACTGGAAGGACAGTAAGCTGTTTTTGATCCTCTGCGGCTCTTCCATGAGCTTTATGGAGAATCAGGTTCTGGGTTACAAGAGTCCCCTTTATGGCAGGCGGACATCACAGTTTAAGCTGCGTCCGTTCACCTTTTTCGAGGCGAAAGCCATGCTGCCCGGATTTTCCGGCGAGGAGCGGGCCATTCTCTATGGAATAACCGGCGGAGTGCCCGAATATCTCTCGCGGATCCAGACCGATCTGTCCGTGGATGATAATATCGTCCGGCTGTTCTTTGACGAAAGCGGCCGTCTCTTTGAGGAGCCGTCCAACCTTCTGAAGCAGGAGCTGAGAGAACCCGCAACCTACCAGTCCATTATCACCGCCATCGCCGGCGGCGCCAGCCGACTGAACGAGATCGCCACCAGAACCGGTCTGGAGACCAGCGGCTGCAGCAGTCAGCTGAATTCCCTGATCTCCATCGGTATTGTCCGCAAGGAAACGCCGTTTACAGAAAGCGTGGCCAGCCGCAGAACTCTGTACCGGCTGGCCGACAACATGTTTCTATTCTGGTACCGCTTCGTACGGCCCAATCTGAGCCTCATCGCCAGCGGTATGGGCGAAGCCCTTTACTATATGGCGGTGAAGCCGCAGCTTAATAATTTTATGGGAAGCATCTTCGAGGAAATATGCCGGCAATACCTGTTTCTGCCAAAGATCCACGCAGCGCTCCCCTTCTTCTTCGGCGATGTAGGCCGATGGTGGGGGCCGAACCCCATCAAAAAATGTCAGGAAGAGATCGATCTGATGACCGTGCAAGACCAGTCCGCATGGTTCGGCGAGTGCAAATGGCGCAACGAACAGGTCGGAACAGAAATAGTAGAAACACTTCTGGAACGGGGTGAACTTTTCTCCTATCCGGATAAATGGTATACCGTCTTTTCCAGATCCGGATTTCAGGACACCGTACAAAAGCGTTACGGGGACAACTCACGCGTACGTTTGATTTCATTTAACGAGATGGACTTGGAATAACCGGCAGTCCCAGGACGACTGCGCATCCCTGCACACAGTCCCGGACTGCCGGCGGCCGGCATCAGCCGTTCGCCGCATTCCGATATTTTAACGGCGTGGTATCCGTATATTTCTTAAATACGCGCTCATAATAGGTCAGATTCTCGAATCCAGCCAGCGCCGCGATCTCTGTAACCGGAAGCTTCCCGTCCCGCAGAAGCTGCTGCGACTTCCGGATGCGGCTGACGTTCCTGTACTCATTGACCGTAAATCCGGTCACTTCCCTGAAGATACGGCTCAGATAAGATTTGCTCACATAGAAGCGGCGCGCCAGTTCCTCAAGGCTCTCGTCCGTCTCCGGATGGACAGTCAGATAATCGGCCACCTCATGGACCTTCTGGTGCTTCCAGGTCCGGGCGGTCTGCGGTTCCCGACGCGGCGTATCGGACTCAAGCGGGTGCAGGCAGCGGGACAGAAACAAAAGAAGCTCCGCCAGCAGCAGCCGGACAGCGGCCGGATAATCCCGCGGTTTTTTCTCCAGTTCCTCACGCAATCTGTCAAAGGTTTTCTCCACGACAGTCCTCTGCTCCTCCGTCAGCGAAAATGTCCGCACATCGCCGCCAAACAGCTTCTCAATGCTGCCCAGACCGCAGCTTTCCAGGAAAGGATTCATCATGTCCCCGCTGATCTGCAGAAGGATCCGGTTATTGCGGGCGGTGCCGGCCTGACTGGTCTTGTGAATATGGTTGGGGCCGATCAGCATCACATCTCCGGCCTTCACCAGATACGTCTCATTATCCACGAAATAATACCGCTCTCCCTCCACCAGATAGTAAAATTCATAGGTGGCGTGGAAATGGCGGGTCGCCATGGAAAAGCCCGCGTCGCGGACGACCTGTTCCGCCGACAGGCCTTCCATTTCACTGCTGAATAAAATTTGTTCCACTTATAAAACCCCTCCCCACAGATATCCGCGCAGCCACACGATTTATACCCCGCTTCTTCACTCTCATCGAAAAAAGCAATCGGCACTCGCTTATCTGCCCTTGCAGGCAACTCTTTGTAGCCAAAAATACGAATTCATAATTTTTATGCCCGATTCTATAAGAATATTATACTATCTTGTAGTATGCTATGTCCAGATGAAAATAGAATCAGCCGCGGAACCGGAACTTCGACAGGCCGCTGGATTTCCACAACAGAACCTCAGCGAACCAACAGCTCCCATCGCCGGCAGCGGCATCAAGAAGGAGGACATTTACCATGAAATACGCAGACAACAAAGTGACGGATCTGCAGGTGGCCTATATCGGCGGCGGCTCCCGCGGGTGGGCGTGGACATTTATGACGGATCTGGCGAGAAATGATTCCCTGAGCGGCACCGTCCGTCTCTACGACATTGACGGACAGGCAGCGAAGAACAATGAAACCATCGGCAATCACTTATCCGCCCGCCCGGATGCGGCCGGCAAATGGGAATATAAGACGGTTCCGACGCTTAAGGACGCTCTGTGCGGCACGGATTTCGTCGTCATTTCCATCCTGCCGGGCACCTTTGACGAGATGGAATCCGACGTGCATCTGCCGGAACGGCTGGGCATCTATCAGTCTGTCGGCGACACGGCCGGCCCCGGCGGCATCATCCGAGCGCTGCGCACGATCCCCATGTTCGTGGAGATCGCCGAGGCCATCAAGGCGTACTCGCCGGACGCCTGGGTCATCAACTACACGAATCCCATGTCCCTGTGCGTGAAGACGCTGTACCATGTATTTCCGCAGATCAAGGCTTTCGGCTGCTGCCACGAGGTGTTCGGCACCCAGAAGGTTCTGGCCGGCATCTGCGAAGAGACCTTTGGCCTTGAGAATATCGACCGCAGCGACATCATCATCAATGTGCTGGGCATCAACCATTTCACATGGTTCGACGCGGCTTCCTACAAGGGCATCGACCTGTTCCCGGTCTATCGGCAGTATGTGGATTCCCATTACGAAGAAGGCTTCGGCCAGGCGGACAACAACTGGATGAACAGCACCTTCAACTGCGCCCACCGGGTGAAATTCGACCTGTTTAAGCGTTACGGCCTGATCGCCGCGGCCGGCGACCGCCATCTGGCCGAATTCATGCCGGGCGGCGAGTATCTGAAGGATCCGGAGACCGTAAAGAGCTGGAAATTCGGTCTGACGCCTGTGTCATGGCGCAAGGAAGACCTGAAGAACAGGCTTGCGCGCAGCCGGCGGCTGGTAAGCGGCGAAGAAGAACTGAATCTGAGGCCCACCGGCGAGGAAGGCATTTCCCTGATCCGCGCCCTCTGCGGCCTGGACCGGGTGATCAGCAACGTAAATATCCCCAACGCCGCCCTGCAGATCCCGAATCTGCCCGCGGACGCCGTTGTGGAGACCAACGCCGTGTTCAGCCGGGATTCCATCCGTCCCGTCGCCGCCGGAGAGATCCCGGAGAATGTGCGGGCGCTGGTCATGCCTCATGTGGAGAACCACGAGAGAACCCTCAAGGCTGCCCTTACCTGCGACCGCGAGCTTGTCTATGAGGCGTTCTTAAATGATCCGCTGGTGAAGGGACGCGCCTCCGAGGCGGATGTAAAGAAACTGGTGGACGATATGATTGCTAACACGATGGCTTATCTGCCGGATGGGTGGAAATAGAAAGGCCAAAATATGGAAGCCGTCAGAAGAGCGCAGCGCCAAATGCGCATAATGCAGAAAGCACGCCTCTGACACCGCTTCCGGCATACGATCGAGTGAGAGGCGGTGATCAGCCACCGTCCTCTCACAGAGCCGTGCATACCGTTACATGGTGATTTCAATAGTTGACGTGCACAGACCGATACGCAAGGCAGTAATTAAATTTCCTCATTCGTGTTTACTTTCATTCAATTTAGGGATATAATAATAGTAATCTCAAGTTTTCTTTAGATTTTAAGAATGAAAGGATGGGAATTATGAATTTAGCAAAAGTCTCTGCCAATGGTCAAATCACGGTGCCGGTAGAAATTCGCCGTCTGCTCGGTCTCAAATCCGGTGATAAAATTCTCTTTTTCCAAAAACAGGACGGGGAAGTTGTTGTGAGTAATGCGTCTGCGCAGGCAATTCGCAGGGCACAGGCCGCCTTCGCCGACGCTGCCGATACAATGGGAATTTCCAGCGAAGAGGATGTGCAGGCGTTAGTAGACGAAATACGTTACGGGAAGGATTGAAACAATGCGGATATTGATCGATACGAACGTCCTGTTTTCCGCATTGGTATTCCCAAATTCCAAACCAGCGCGAGCATTGTTATATGTCGCGGATAAGCATGAAATGGTTTTGTGTGACCGTAACATCACAGAAATCAGAGAAATTTTGAAACGGAAGGCACCACGCTTTTTGCCGGATGTAGAAGTGTTGCTTGCAGAAATGTCTTATGAACTGATCCCGGCGGTTGACCATGCAGAGAAGCTGATCCGTGATGCCAAAGATCAGCCAATTCTTAATGCAGCCATTGTGTATGATGTAGATATTATCCTTACCGGAGACAAGGATTTCCTCAGCCTTGATATGAAACATCCCCAATGCATGACAGTAGCACAATTTTTGGAATATGAAAATGTTGAGCACGGAGAAAGCTGGCGGGAAACATTTTGCTTTCGGTTCTTGCTACCGGCATAGCAGTGGCAAAGCATAGCTTCATCTTGTCTTTTCCTGAGAAAATACGGAACAACGCCAAAAAAATACCGAGAGAATTATCGCAATACTCTCGGTATATAATCTGCATAGCAATATCAGCAGCCTGATGAACTGCTCCCTGTTCCATTTTCACAAAAGTCCCTGCCTCTGGCGGAGCCGCAAACTTCTATCGGTATTTTACACATTCACAGCTGCGCCACTCCCCGGCAATAGGTCTGGCACACATCATAATTGTCTTCCAGCACCACGATGTCCGCGTCGCACCCGACTGCCAGACGGCCCTTCCGGCCGGCCACGCCCAGACAGCGTGCCGGATTCAGCGTGCAGGAGTTCAGCGCCGCGTCGAACGGAACCATGGCTTCCTCCACCAGAAGCTTGAGGCCCCGGTTCATATGCAGGGTGCTTCCGGCGATGGTGTCCGTGCCCTTCAGATAGGCCAGGCCATTTTCACGGATCTCAATGGGATGGCCGCCCAGATCGTACTCGCCGCCGGGCGGGCAGTGCTTGGCCCGCAGGGAATCGGTGATCATGACCGCGTAGTCGCGGCCCTTGGCCATGAAGAAATTATTCAGCGCCGCCGGATGGGAATGGCATCCATCGCAGATGACCTCGCCGTAAATATCTCGAACGCGCATGGCTGTCCCGACCAGACCCGGCTTGCGGTGATGGTAGGCAGTCATTCCGTTATAGACATGGGTCATGGACATGGCTCCGTTGGCGACGCCCAGCAGCGCCTGCTCATAGGAAGCGGACGAATGGCCCATGCTGACCACCACGCCGTGGGCGCTGCAGTACCGGGTCAGCGCAAAATCCTCGTCGTGCTCCGGCGCCAGGGTGATATAGCGGATCAGGCCGTGAGCCGCCTCCTGATACCTCTGAAACTGCTCCGCCGACGGCTTCGCGATAGCTTCCGGCGGCTGGGCTCCTTTATATTCCATGTCCAGATACGGTCCCTCAAAATGAATCCCCAGGATCTCGGCGCCCTCGTAACCATTTTCCACAACAGACGCCACGTTCTCCACCGCCTTCGTGAGAACGTCCGGCATCTGGGTCACGGTGGTCGGAAGGATCGACGTGACTCCCTCTTCGGGAATACGGCGCATCCATTCGCGGAGGCCTTCCGGCTCGCCGTCATTGGTGTCAAAGCCGTAAGCGCCGTGGGTGTGGATGTCAATGAAGCCCGGTACGACGCGCTTATCGCCGTAATCCTCATCCGCGGGTTGCGTTCCGTAGGCATAGACCGCCTCGATGCGGCCCTGCCGCACGTCCAGCTGCGCCGGGATAAACTGACCGGCCTGCCAGACACGGGTGCTCTGTATGATCATAGTAATCGTCTCCTCTCAGAATATGCTCCGATCTCTGTCAGCAATGCATCCATTTTCCACTCAGCCGTCATAAGCAAGCCGCGCATAGATCTGCGGACTGCTGTAGTCTTCAACCGATTCCGGCAAACATTACTCCTGCCAGATCACAATGGATGTGATCACCGGCTGGTCTTCCTTCGCGATGCTGCCGTTGCCGTCCGTCGGCTTCGCGTCCTTACAGATCTGGTCCACGTATTCCATGCCGGAAGTCACATAGCCGAACGCCGCGTACTGTCCGTCCAGATATGTACTGTCGGACTGGACAATGAAAAACTGTGAGCTGGCGCTGTTATAATCCTGAGACCTTGCCATCGAGATCGCGCCTCTGATATGGGACAGCGGATTATCATAGCCATTCGCCGCAAACTCGCCGAGAATCGTTTCATCCGATCCGCCAAGCCCGGTTCCCTCCGGGTCGCCTCCCTGCATCATGAAACCATCGATGATCCGATGGAAAGTCAGACCATCATAAAAGCCCTCTTCAGCCAACGTGATGAAATTCAGCACCGTCACAGGAGCCGCCGCCGCATCCATCGCGACCGTAATGGTGCCATATCCTTCGACGGTAATATCGGCATAAATCGGATTCTCAATCGCTGCAGCACCGCTGATCGTCTCGCCTTCCGTATCTGCCGCTCCTTCACTTAATTTCTCCGCGTCTTCGTCTGCAATTTGGTTCCCCGATGCCGCCCTGTCACCTGCCGTATCATCATACATGCCAGCTGAGCGCCCCAGTCCTCTGGCTACAAACACCATAAGGAGAACCGCCACCAGGGCAGCAATCACCGCGCACAGGATGACGATTCCGCTTCCGTTCTGTGTCTTCTTTAATTTCTTCTGCGTTTTCTTCCGCTGGCTTTTGTCCACGTTTATAACGCCTTCTTTCCTCCTATAATTTATATCCTGCGTATAGTATAACCGATGTTTCCATGCCTGTCCATCTTATTTTCCCCTGTAGAATTTATCATTATGAATGGTATTCCAGGATATCGTTACGGATCGTTATTCCGGCGACTGCATATCTCAATGCGCTACTTCCATCCGCACACTCTTCCCCTTGATCTTCGCATTTTTCATGGCTTTCATGACCAGACGGGCGCTTTCCTGCGGCACATCCACAAATGTGTAGGCATCAAACATGTCGATGCTTCCCACAACTCTTCCGGAGATTCCGCTCTCACCGGCGATGGCACCAAGGATATCTCCGGGCTTCACGTTCTGATCCTTGCCGATGTTAATAAACAGACGAACCATACCGTCGGCGCCTTCCCGACGACGCTCATAGCGTCCCTCCCCGTAACTGTCTCCCCGGCTTCCATACCGGCTGCCGCGTCCATCGCGCCGATCATCCCAGCCGTCATGGCCATAATCCCGGCCGTTTCTGCCATGTCCTTCACCATAACGACCGTCCCCGTACCGGCTGCGGTCATCGCCGCGTCCATATCTTCCATATCTGTCCCCGCTGCGGTCGCCCCTGCCGCCACGCCGGTCCAGATCGTCCAGCGACCTGGGCAGCACACCACTGTCAGAGATGTCCTCATTTTCCTCGCCCATGGACATCTTAAGAAGGGCCGCAGCCACATCCATCGACGTGTACTCTCCTTCCAGGAGCTTCCTCTCCACCATACCGATCATCTCGCTCAGATCCGTATCCCGAATCAGCTCCTCCGCCTGTTCCATGATCTTATCCACCTTGATCGCCGTGATGTCATTCAGAGACGGAATTGGCTGGGGAATAATCTTCGTTTTGCAGTAGCGCTGAATATCGCGCAGCTTATACACCTCCCGCCCTACCGCAAAGCTGAACGCGATCCCCGCGTGTCCTGCCCGGGCCGTCCGTCCGATCCGATGGACATAATACTCATCATCCTGGGGGATATCGTAATTAAACACCGCTTCAACATTCCCCACGTCAATGCCGCGGGCCGCCACGTCTGTGGCCACCAGAACCTCGGTCTTGCCGGTGCGGAAGCGATTCATGACCTGATCACGCTGCAGCTGTTTCATATCTCCGTGAAGTCCGTCCGCAAAATACCCGCGTCCCTGAAGTTCTCCCACCAAATCCTCCACCTGCTTCTTTGTATTACAGAACGCCATGGACAGCTTCGGCGAATACATATCCAGAAGACGGCACATGACCTCCACCTTCGTATCGCGCCGCACCTCATAGTAATACTGGGTTACCTCCGGCACGGTCAGTTCCTTCTTAACTACCTTCACCAGCACCGGATCCTTCTGGAAATTCGCCGCAATCCGCTGAATCTCCATCGGCATCGTAGCTGAGAACATCAGGGTCTGCCGTTCCTCCGGCAGTTCCCCTAAAATGGTCTCCATATCCTCCAGAAATCCCATATCCAGCATTTCATCCGCCTCGTCCAGAATTGCCGTGTGAATGTGATCGCAACGGATCGTCTTCCGCCGCATATGATCCATAACGCGTCCCGGCGTGCCGACCACAATCTGCACGCCGTCCTTCAGACTGCGGATCTGCCTGGTAATGTCCTGTCCGCCGTAGACCGGCACTACCTTCACACCGTGCATATATTTCGCCAGACGGCGCAGTTCCTCCGCCACCTGAATCGCCAGTTCTCTGGTCGGACACAAGATCATCGCCTGCAGATTTTTCTCCTTCGGATCCACCTTCTGCAGAAGCGGAATGCCGAATGCCGCCGTCTTTCCTGTTCCGGTCTGCGCCTGCCCCACGATGTCGCGCCCTTCCATCTGAACAGGAATCGCCTGGGCCTGTATCGGCGTCGCCGCCTCAAATCCCATCTCCGTCACCGCCCGCAGAATCCTGCTGTCAACTTCCAAATCTTCAAATCTGATCGTTTCCATAATTTCGTCTTTTTAAATCCTTTCTTTCAAATGCCTGATGCACCATCGCCCTGACTCAGTTCCCGTCCCCATCATGTATAACGCTGCAAACGCCCCGCCGTAATCATTTCCGTAAAAAAACGAGAAGCTTCAAGACAGATTCCTGAATCCTCTCGTTTCGCATTCCAGACTATAACAGACTTTCCGCCGAAAGTCAAGAAAATATTTACACCTTAAACCGATATCCCACGCCCCAGATTGTCTCAATATACTGCGGCTTGGCTGTATTAAACTCGATCTTCTCCCGAATTTTTTTGATATGCACCGTCACTGTGGCAATATCGCCGATAGATTCCATATCCCAGATCTTCGAGAATAACTCTTCCTTCGTATACACATGGTTCGGATTCTGCGCCAGAAAGGCTAACAGGTCAAATTCCTTCGTCGTAAAGTTCTTTTCCTCACCGTTGACCCAGACCCGCCGGGCCGTCTTATCGATCTTAAGACCACGGATCTCGATGAGATCATTAGCTGGCACCCCGCTGCTGATCAGCCGCTCATACCGGGCCAAATGGGCCTTCACCCGGGCCACCATTTCACTGGGGCTGAAAGGTTTGGTAACATAATCATCGGCGCCGAGACCCAGACCCCGAATCTTATCAATGTCTTCTTTCTTCGCTGATACCATGATGATCGGTGTATTCTTCGTCTCCCGAATACGACGGCAAATCTCAAAACCGTCTACTCCCGGCAGCATCAGATCCAGCACGAACAGATCAAAATCCTCCTTCAGCGCCCTTTCCAAACCGATAGTGCCATCGCCGGCAATCTCAACCGCAAAACCGCTCAGCTCCAGATAATCCCGTTCCAGTTCCGCAATACTGATCTCATCCTCAATCAGCAGTATCTTCTTCATGTTGTACCTCCTGATATTTCCGAAGCACGAAATGTATCTCCGTGCCGATGCCCTCCTTGCTGGTTGCCCAGATTTTGCCGCCATGATCCTCGATGATCTTCTTTACGATAGAAAGTCCAATGCCACTGCCGCCCTTGGACGTATTCCGGGAAACATCGGCCCGATAGAAGCGGTCAAAAATATTAGGCAGATCCTTCTGGGAAATACCGCGCCCATTATCCTCGATCTCCACCTCTACGAAATCTCCCGCATCCTTGATGCGGATATTAATAATGCCCTTCTTCTTATCCAGATATTTCACCGAATTGCCGATGATATTATTGATCACACGTTTCATCTGCTCCGCATCGGCAATAACTGCTACTTCTTCATCCACGTAATTGAAATATCCCAATTCAATATGGTTCGTGTCCAGATCCAGGCCTACCTCTTCCACACAGTCGCGGAAATAATTAGCAACGTTGATTTTGGAAAATGTATAAGGAATTTTATTCGTATCGATCTTTGTATAAAATGTTAACTCGTCTACCAACCGGTCCATGTCGTTAGCCTTGTTGTAGATCGTACGGATATAGCGGCTCAGCATCTCCGGCGACGACGCCACCCCGTCCATGATTCCTTCCGCATAACCCTTGATGGCCGTAACGGGTGTCTTCAGATCATGGGAAATGTTCATCAGCAGCGCCTTGCTCTCCTCGTCATACTGCAGCTTTTCTTCCGTAGACTCCTTCAGCCGCACCCGCATCTCCTCGAAATCCCGACATAGCTTTCCAATTTCATCCTCGCTGTCGATATCCATCGTGAAATCCAGATTGCCGTTCTGAATCTCATGAGTCGCCTTCTGCAGTTCCCCCAGAGGCTTCAGGATGGACTGATAAATCCAGGTTACCATGAGCATGGCTGCCGCCAGAAGAATCACAACGCCGACAAAAATTCCCTGCGTCATCAGGTTTCGAAGCTCCGGAACATAATCTTCAAAACCGGATATAATGAAGACGCTTCCCTCGGTACCGTCGCTGAACAGGAAATCATCCTGCTTCACCAGATGCTGAACCTCGCCATCCATATACACGCCAACGTCCACATCCGGATCGGCGCTGCCGTAAGCCGGCAGATTCCCTGACACGTCCTCGCCACCATCCTCCAGACCGGAGAAAATAATGGCGTCCCCTTTGCGCACAATCAGATAAGCATATTTCTGCTGCAGATTATCATTCAGCGACTCAAGATACTCCAAATCCTCAAAACGGTCCGGATTCTCTGCCAGCATCCTCTGGATCCCTTCGTGATCAGTTCTGGTCAGACGGCTGAACACCTGCACCGAATTGCTGGCCAACAGATCCAGCCGTTCACTCAGTCCATAAGAACGGGTAAAAGCCGTCGTCTGATAATTGGCCAGTACCATAAATGCAAAATAAAACACACATAGCGGCCCGATCGTAATTGTAAGGAAGGCAATCACAAGCCGCGTCCTGATCTTCATGCAACACTCCGTTCCGCCGCCCCGCAGGCAGCCCGTCCTTCACCCGAAAGCCCCATTCGTATTAAGTATATCACATTTAGGACGCTACGCTTATAAAAAAAAAATTAAAATCATTAAAGGTATAGAAAAGCACCTGCCGCAGACGGAAATCTCCGCCCGGACAGGTGCTCCCTCATGCCGGCTCCTCACGCTTCGATGCGATCGCGTTTTGCGTAAAACGTGAACAGGTAAAGTCCGCACAGCCCCACAAGGGCGTACACAATGCGAGATAGCCAGGTCATGCTTCCGAAGAGGAAGGCGACCAGATTGAAGTCAAAGAAGCCGATCAGGCCCCAGTTGACCGCGCCGATGATACTGATCGTCAGCGCCGTGTAATCCAACACTTTGTTATCCATAGCGTATGCCTCCTTTTCTATGCTAGTATGAACGATGAATACAAAATTATACCGACAGTTCTCAAAATTTGCATAATTCTTCCCAAAAAGAATATTTTGCAACTGTTTTGCAAAGTGTTTAACTTATAGTTAACATATCCATGTTTGTGTATACCATTATGAAAATACTTGTATTGGAAATTCTATTCTGAAAATGCTATACTTTAGACAATTAAAAATGCTTTAACTGGGTTACGTTGCAAGTATCCTACTCTATTGCAGAGTGTTCTTCTCCCTTCCGGATAGTTTTGCAGCGCTCCCCTATTTCTTTTTCCACTAGGGAAAACCCGCCGAACCGTCCCCCCACTGGTTCGGCGGGTTTTATTTACAGGAAAAGTCTGAAAACATATTTCATTTTTCCATATTATGTATTGAAACTATACCATTTTCGTGCTATAGTATAAGCAGGGGGATGGTGTGAGTATGAATGATAAACTATTTAATGGTTATGGCTATGTCTATGAGGTTTATAAAACCCGGAGTTTTTCCAAGGCAGCGGAAAATCTGTTCATCAGTCAATCCTCGCTAAGTGCGACGATCAGAAAAATTGAAAAGCGCATCGGTGTCGAAATCTTCGACCGCAGTACGATTCCCATTGGGCTCACAGAAGATGGTCTGGAATACATCGAAGCTGTGGAAAAGATCATGGACATCGAGCACCACTTTGCGTCCCGTGTCCAACAACTGGATGAACTGATTACCGGCCATCTGGCCATCGGCGGCAACGGTATCTATCTGGGTCATGTGTTGCTGCCGGTAATTTCAGAATTTGCCCGGCTCTATCCGGGTGTACAGATGCGCCTGGTGGAAGGTGCCAGTCAGGATCTGGAAAAACAACTTTCAGACAACAGTCTGGACCTAATGATCGATAACCGCGTACTGCCGCGGGAGGACTACCATGCAATCCGTCTGATCGACGAGGATATCCTTCTGGCAGTCCCCAGCCGCTGGCCCATTAATGAGAAGTTAGCCCCCTATCAGCTGACTTCCCGAGATATCCTGTCGAGCCGGCACCGGACAGAAGAAATCCCTGTCGTACCTTTTGAAGAATTTTCCGGTCTGCCGTTTATGCTGCTGCATGTGGGGAATGATACACGCCAGCGTTCGGAGGAGGTCTTCTTCCATTATAATATGGCCCCTCAGGTAGTGCTTAAGGTGGATCAGCAGAGCACGGCGCTGACGTTGGCCAGCCATGGAGTTGCGGCTATTTTCATCAGCGACTGCGTGGCGCGAAGTATGCAGGCAGAAAAGGGAGTAACGTACTACCGTCTGCTGCCCGAATTCGCCCGCAGGAACGTCTATATGTTCTATAAGAAAGACCGGCTGCGCACGAGATGTATGGAGGAATTTATCAAAATTACAGAAAGCACGGCTTTTTAAAAACCGTGCTTTTTCTTTGCAGCCTCACGATAGATCGCCGCCATATCCTCTTTCTGCAGCACCCGCACAGTGCCCAGATGATCCTTCGCAGTGACGCTGCATTTCTCCGCCAGTTCCTCGATCTGCTTAAGCGTCGGATCGATGCCCAGCTCATGCATATTCGTCGGCATACCAATTGACCGATAGAAATCTTCCATCGCCTCAATACCGGCAAGAATCGTCGCTTCCTGGTTCTCACGCGGCTCTACGCCCAGCACGCGGACGGCCAGTTTCTCAAACCGGTCCGGACTGTAACTGTAAACATATCTGGCCCAGCTTCCCCAGATAGCCGTCAGCCCCGCGCCGTGGGCCACGTCAAACATGCCGCCGATCTCATGTTCAAGCCGGTGGCTGGCCCAGTCGCCGCCATCGGTTCCGCAGCCGGTCAGGCCGTTATGGGACAGACTGCTTGCCCACATGATCTCTGCGCGGGCCTCATAATTATCCGGCTGTTCCATCAGAATATGCGCGTTGCGGATAACTGTCCGTATCAGCCCTTCCGCCAGCGCGTCCGTCAGTTCCATGCTGTCACCGTGATTCAGATACCGCTCCATCGTATGCATCAGAATATCTGCGCAGCCACAGGCTGTCTGATACGCCGGAAGCGTCATCGTCAGTTCCGGATCCATGATCGCAAACTTCGGCCGTGCAATATCAAAATTGCTGCCCCGCTTGATGCCGCCCTCGTCCTTTGTGATCACCGCAGAATTGCTCATCTCACTTCCCGCCGCTGCGATCGTCACAATCGCTCCCACCGGCAGGCATGCCTCCGGCTTTGCCTTAAAATCAAAGATATCCCAGACATCGAAATCATTCGCGACGCCGTAGCCGATCGCCTTGGCCGAGTCAATTACACTGCCGCCGCCCACCGCCAACAGGAAATCCACGCTTTCCGCCTTACAAAGTTCAATCCCCTTATAGACCAGAGACAACCGCGGGTTCGGTACCACGCCGCCCAGTTCCACACAGGCGATCCCTTCCGCGTCCAAAATCCGGCGCACACGCCCCAGAAGACCGGACCTCTCCGCACTGCCGCCCCCGTAATGCAACAATACTTTCTTCGCTCCCTGTTCCTTAAGGAGTTCACCCAGTCTTTCCACACTGCCCTTTCCAAACGCCACCTTTGTCGGCGCATAATAGGTGAAATTAAGCATGATCTCGATCTCCTCTCCGATTTCTTTTATACACAAAAATCCCCCCAATCTGTAAACCGGAAGGATTTCCTCTCAAAGCAGGTGACTAAAACACATATCCGGCTTAGACGCCCGGAATTCGCCCATTCATACGCACCTGCACCTGCCTTGGACCGGAATCGAACCAGTGACACGAGGATTTTCAGTCCTCTGCTCTACCAACTGAGCTACCAAGGCATTCTTTATCATTGAAACAGGTTGTATTTTACAATATTTTAGCGTGCGTGTCAATGGTTTTTTGTCTGTTCTCAGACCTCGTTCCGCTTCAGCCGGCATGACCCGAAGGCGGAGTCATAGCCTCGTGCTCTTTCTTAATTTCCTCATACAAATGATAAAACGTCCATCCACTGTTATGTTCCGTGACAACCGCTTTCAGCGCGATCTTCGGAACACCGGCCCTTCGCAGATTCAAAAGGAGAGCATCCATGCGGCGGCTGGTAAAATTGTGCATAACAAGAACTTCGCAGGGGATGGGTGGAGCAGAGCCGCGCAAACCCGGATTGCAGCACGCATCGGAACCTCCAACTGTTCCTTCCTCAGCGCACGCTTCCATCTGCACAAATCCTGGCAGACCGGCCAGATACCCGATCGTCTGTCCGGTCTGCTCCGAAGAAATATTTTTGATCCGCACACCCATGCGCACCAGTACGCTTTTCAGCTTCGCCACATTAGGCGAGTCTGCCGGCGTGTAATATAAAACCATCTCTCTGGTCATAGGACTCCCTTTCTCCAATCGAGCTTCGTCTCAGATCTCATCCAGGATCCGGCAAAGAGCGTAGTACTGCGCCTCATAAGCTTCAGCTCCGGTTCGGAACCAGTTTTTCAGCCCGGTATCCTTCGCGTTATTCTCCAAAGACGCAAACGTAGAAAATGTCATCAAATGCGGTTCCAGCGTCAGAAAGCCCTCATAACCGTCCCGGTTGACAGCCTGATCCAAAATTTCCCTGATCTTTCCGTCTCCGGTGCCGCACAGCACATTCTCATGGCTGGAATACAGCGCGTCCTTCACATGGACGTAGGAAATGTATGGCCGCAGCAGGTTCCAACACTCCAACGGATCCTCGCCGCACTGAACAAAATTAGCGAAATCATAGGCGCTCCTCATTCCCCTCCGCGCAAATTTCTCCATGATCTCCACACAGCGGCTTCCCACGTCGCCATAGATATCTTTTTCATTCTCATGAATAAGGGTTACGCCATACTTCTCGCCGATCTCCACGAATTTCTCCATCTTATCAAAAACCGTATCCCTAAAGTCCGCCGGCTCCTTGTCCTTCGGCATAAAGAAACTGAATATCCGGACATACCTGCAGTCCAGCACTTCGCACATCCGGCAGATCGCATCCAGCTGCGCCAACTGCCGCTGAAAGCCCTCCTCATCCTCGATCCCCACCTTACCGATGGGCGAACCAACGGAAGACACCTTCACGCCCGCCTTCTGCAGCTGAATACGCCGCCTCGAATGGTGCTCCGTGACCGCACTGGTGGTGCATGGCGACCGCTGAAATGGCGCAGCGTCGC
>CANREE010000010.1 GCA_947629545.1 uncultured Lachnospiraceae bacterium
TGGTCGATGGAATGGTAGTCAAAATGGGTCGTCACCGTGGTGGTGGTCATGTCGTTGGCGGGCCGCTGCACCGGCGTGAAGGAATCGATCTCCTCCCCGATGGGAAGGACGATGATGCCGCCGGGGTGCTGCCCGGTGGTGCGGCGGATCCCAACGCAGCCCTGGACGATGCGGTTGATCTCGCAGTTGCGTTTGCGGTCGCCGCGCTCGTCGTAGTAGCGCTTCACATATCCGTAGGCGGTCTTGTCCGCCAGAGTGCCTACGGTTCCAGCCCGGTAGGTCTGGCCCTTTCCGAAGATGACCTCCGTGTAGTCGTGGGCGTGGCTCTGGTATTCGCCGGAGAAATTCAGGTCGATATCCGGCTCCTTGTCGCCCTTGAAGCCCAGGAACGTCTCGAACGGAATATCATGCCCTTCTTTCTTCAGCTTCGTCCCGCAGACCGGGCAGTCCTTATCCGGCATATCGCAGCCGGACATGCCGGAGAACGCCTTCACCTCCGGCGAGTCGAAGTCGGAGTAATGGCACTTCGGACAGTAATAATGGGGGCTTAACGGGTTTACCTCCGTGATCCCGGCCATCGTCGCCACCAGGGACGAACCGACGGAACCCCGGGAACCCACCAGATAGCCGTCCTCATTGGACTTCCAGACCAGCTTCTGGGCGATGATGTACATGACGGCGAAGCCGTTGGAGATGATGGAATGAAGCTCCCTCTCCAGCCGCTCGGTCACGATCTCCGGCAGGTTCTCGCCGTAGATCTCGTGGGCCCGGTCGTAGCAGATCTTCCGAAGCGTCTCGTCGGAATCCTCGATGACCGGGGGACATTTATCAGGACGGACAGGGGCGATGCGCTCGCACATGTCCGCGATCTTCCTCGTGTTGGCGACCACCACCTCATAGGCCTTGTCAGGGCCGAGATACTCGAACTCCGCCAGCATCTCCTCGGTGGTGCGCAGGTAAAGCGGCGCCTGGTTGTCGCTGTTTTCGTAGGTGCGGGCAGCCATGATGATCTTCCGGTAGATCTCGTCCTCCGGATCCAGGAAATGGACGTCGCAGGTGGCGCAGACCGGCTTATCAAACTGCTCTCCCAGGCGGATGATCTTCCGGTTCATTTCCTTCAGATCCTCCTCGCTCTTGATCACGCTGTCGTCGTCCTCCAGCATGAACGCGTTGTTGCCCAGGGGCTGGATCTCCAGATAGTCGTAGAAATTCACGATCTCGCCGATCTGATTGTCAGGCACGCCCCGAAGAAGCGCCTGGTAGAGCTCTCCCGCCTCGCAGGCGGAGCCAATGATCAGCCCTTCCCTGTATTTTGACAGAAGGCTCTTCGGGATCCTGGGATTGCGGTAGAAATAATCGATATGGGAGCGTGAAACCAGGCGGTACAGGTTGGTCCGCCCCACGTCGTTCTTCGCCAGGATAATGATATGATGGGACGGCAGCTTCTTCACCCGCTCATCGTCCAGACGGCTCATCTCGTTCAGGGCGTCCACATTGTCCACGCCCCGGTTCCGGAGCATTTTTAAGAAAGCCTCGAAGATCTCCGCGGTACAGCCCGCATCGTCCACGGCCCGGTGATGGTTCTCCAGGGAAATGTTTAACGCCTTCGCCACCGTGTCCAGCTTGAAACGGCTCAGCTGCGGCAGAAGGAGCCGGGCCAAAGACACCGTATCCAGCACCGTCGGGTCGAACGGCAGACCCAGCAGCCGGGCGTTGTGGTCGATGAAGCTGACATCGAAGGAGGCGTTGTGGGCCACCAGGGCCGCCCCCTCGCAGAATTTCAAAAACTCCGGCAGCACCTGATCGATCTTCGGCGCGGAAAGCACCATGGAATCGTTAATGCCGGTCAGCTGCTCAATCCGGAACGGGATCGGCATGTCCGGGTTCACGAAAGTGCTGAACTTCTCGGAAATGACGCCGTTTTCTACTTTCACCGCGCCGATCTCGATGATATGGTCGTTTAAGGGACTGAAGCCGGTGGTCTCGATATCGAAGACCACGAAGGGATCGTCGAAGCTCTGGCCACGGGGACTTTCCACCAGCTGCTTCATATCGTCCACCAGATAGCCCTCGACGCCGTAAATGATCTTGAAAGTATCGCCCTTGTCCAGCGCGTGGCTGGCGTCAGGGAAGGCCTGTACCACGCCGTGATCGGTGATGGCGATGGCGGGCATGCCCCATTTCTTCGCACGCTTAATGATGTCTCCCACCTCGGAGACGCCATCCATATCGCTCATCTTCGTGTGGCAGTGCAGTTCGACCCGCTTGACGGGGCTGTTATCCACGCGCTTGCCTGTGAAATCCTCACATTTCTTAATGCCGACGATGGAGCCTACAGTCAGTTCGCCGTCGAACCGGTCGATCGTGGTCATGCCCTTCAGCTTGATGAAGCTCCCCTTGACCACGGCTTTGCCCACGTCCTCCATGGCTTCTTCCGACGCGAACAGCTTCACGGAAATCGTATCGGTGAAATCGGTGATATCGAAGATCACCAGGGTCTTGCCGCTCTTTAAAAGCCTTTGGTCCGTGGAAATGATCTTGCCTCGGATCGTCACCTCGCCCTGAACGCCGTCGATATCCTTGATATCGAGGAAACCGTCGTCAAAGTCCCGGCCGTAGAGGACGTCCGGGTTGTCGCTTTTCTTCTGATAAGTGCCCATGCGCGCGCCGCCTTTGAAGCCGGATTTCCGGCGGGAACCGCCGGATGCGCCGCCGAAACTTGCGCCTGTTGCGCCGCTGCCAAAACTGCCTTTGCGAGCGTTGCTGCCGGCAAATCCGTTGCTGCCGCCGCTGCCGGCGGCAGACCGGCCGGAGACGCCTTCTGCTGGCTTACCACCGGCGCTGTCCGACACGCCTGCTGCGGCATTAGCTTCATACCGCATCGTACCGAAACTCTCGGCTGCCGTTTCACCGCCTGCGGCGCCATTCTCCCGTCCGCCGTAAGAAACACCGCTCATGCCTTCCGCAAAGTCAACGGATGCGGTCATCCGCGCATACACATCCGCAGCTTCTGCCTCATCATCCCGCTCCGGCCTCTCCGCCGGTTTCACGAATTCATATTCCACCGTCACCGGGAACCCGCACCGTTCATAGAAGATCTTTTCCAACACATGCCTTAAATCGCCGGATTTGTCACGGAAGACCGCATTATCTTCCACGGTCAGGCACAGCCTGTTCTCGTCGGGGAACACGAACTCCGCGTGCCGGAACATATTGTATTCCACAATGCTGTAACGCTTCAGCTCCAGAAGGATACTGTCGCGGTAGACCTTCAGAAGCTTCTCCGGCGTGTACTGTCCGGAAAGATGGTATTTCTCCATGATCTTAACAGTCAGGCGTTTCTCCGGGAACAACTGATCCACGATGCCCTTTTCCAGCGCCAGGATATTCTTCTTGGCAATCAGTCTGGGACTAACGATATAGACGCGAAGAAGACTGCGGTCCCTGGTCGTGGACACGCGTTCCACTTCTACCAGTTTCAGCAGCTCCTTAAACTCCTCCGCAATATTCAGTTCCGGAAATACTTCCAGAAAATTTTTTCCCATATGTATTACCCGCCTGTTTTTCCCATTTGCCTGTATTCACAGATTCCCGTATACTATATCTGCGCATTACCATTCATCTGTGTCTGCAGCTGTATACCGGTCTCTTCTGCACATATCCTGTAAGCATACGCAGCCCGTGCATCATCCCACAGCTATTCGCCGCATTATTCCATATTTGATTCCTTACCGCAGCCCTGCGCGGCGCTCATCTTCTCCAGCTCTTCCCGCAGCGCCCCCAGAAGTTCTTCCTCGGGCATCTTGCGGATGATCTCGCCCTTCCGGAAAAGCAGTCCCTCGCCGTTGCCGCCGGTCACGCCCAGATCCGCCTCTCTCGCTTCGCCAGGACCATTGACCGCGCAGCCCATGACAGCCACCTTGATATTCAGATGATCAAATTCCGTCACCATCGTCTCCACCCGGTTCGCCAGCCCGATCAGATCGATGCGGGTGCGGCCGCAGGTCGGACAGGACACCACCTCGATGCCGCCCTGCCGAAGTCCCAGCGTCTTAAGGATCAGCTTCGCCGACTTCACTTCCTCCACCGGATCGCCGGTCAGGGAGACGCGGATCGTATCGCCGATGCCCTCATGGAGCATGATCCCCAGGCCGACAGCCGACTTGATATTGCCGGAAATGACGGTTCCTGCTTCCGTGATGCCGACATGCAGCGGATAATCGGTCTTCTTCGCAATCAGCTCATGGGCCTTCACACACATCATCACGTCCGACGATTTGATGCTGATGACCAGATTGCCGTAACCCATTTCTTCAATCATACGGACTTTGTCAAGAGCGCTCTCCACCAGTCCCTCGGCAGTGACGCCGCCATATTTCTCAATCAAGGGCTTCTCCAGAGAACCGCTGTTGACACCGACCCGGATCGGGATCTCCAGCTCCCGTGCCTTATCGACCACAGCCTGCACACGCTCGCGAGAGCCGATATTGCCGGGATTGATGCGGATCTTGTCCGCTCCGCACTCCATGGCCGCGATCGCCAGCTTATAATCGAAATGAATATCCGCCACCAGCGGAATATGGATCTGCCTCTTAATCTCGCGGATCGCCGCGGCCGCCTCCATCGTGGGCACCGCCACGCGGATGATATCGCAGCCGGCCGCTTCCAGCCGCAAGATCTGCTCCACGGTCGCCGCCGCGTCCTCTGTCTTCGTATTGCACATGGACTGGATCAGGATCGGATGACCGCCGCCGATCACCCGGTCGCCGATGCGGATCTGTCTTGTCTCATTTCTGCCCATATTCGGATATTCTCCTTTCGCGTCCGTAATCACGGCCGAATCATTCTCCGGCGGTCCGGTATCCCCACAGCTATCTTCCTGTCAATTCCCGGTTCGCCTCTCCGCCCGCGCGTCTTTCGGCATAAATTTAATGAAAGAACACATTCGATATATCATTAAACAACACAAATATCATCAGGCACATCAAAAGCGCCATGCCCACCAGATGCACCAGCCCCTCTTTCTCCCGGTCAACCGGCTTGCCTCGCACGGCCTCGATCAGCATGAATACCAGCCGCCCGCCGTCCAGCGCCGGGATCGGCAGAAGGTTCATAACGCCAAGGTTCGCGCTGAACAGCACGCAGAGATTGGCTACGCTTAAGAGCATGGTCACAATCCCGTAGGAAATGCTCTCGTCCACGGTCTCGTCGACCATCGCCACCATGCGGATTGGCCCCGCCAGATCTTCCGAATGAACCTGACCACCGATCATCATACCGATGCTCTTGATGACTGCTTTGATCCAGTAGACCACCTCATAGGCCCCATACTTCAATACGTTCAGGAAGCCGCCTGCCGGAACCCGGTAGCCCCTCGTAATAATACCCAGCATATAGGTACCTGTTTCTTCACTTACCTTCGGCGTCAGGACCGCAGTTCGCTTCTCCACGGAACCGTCCGCCATCGTGCGCCGGTATTCCACCCGGATCGGGGCGTCGGTATGCGTCAGCATGAACATGGTCAGATCACGGTAAATGACCACCGGCGTATTGTCCAGCTTCGTAATCACATCGCCGGCCTGCATGCCCTGCTCCTGAGCGGAGAAACCTTCCTGCACGCCGGTCAGCTCAGGCGCGTCATATCCGACGGAAGCGACTATCACCACTGCAAGCACAAAGGCCAGCAGGAAATTGAAGACCGGTCCCGCCGCGACAACGGCGATACGGGACCAGACCGGCTTATTATTAAACGCCCTCGGATCCGGATCGGATTCATCCTCGCCCAGCATCATACAGGAACCGCCAAAAGGGAACGCCTTAATCGAATAGCGCGTCTCGCCCCAGACCGTGGTCAGAAGCCGCGGTCCCATTCCGATGGAAAATTCCACAACAGCGATGCCGTTCTTCTTGGCAACGATGAAATGACCGAACTCGTGGATCAGTATGATCAGTCCGAATACAAGGATCGAGATTATCAAACTCATAGAGATCTATTGCCTTCTTTCCTTTTACTATTACGATGATTCCCCACAGCCTGCCGTTATCTTGTCTGTTTTTCCCCAGATCCACACAGAAACAGCACCGCCGCGTTCCGGCTGGCAGAACAGATTCTCACTGCCGCCAGAAGCCATTCTGAGCCGCTGCAAGCTCTCAGTACCGCGACCGCAGGAATTCATAAGTTTCCCGCTCCGCCTCAAGAATCTGGTTAAGCGTCGGATTCGGAACCGGCTTATGGGCGTCCATGGCGGCTTCGATCATCTCAGTGATCGTCAGATACGGGATCCAGTGATTGATAAACCGGGCTACCGCATGTTCATTGGCCGCGTTAAAGACCGTCGGCATCGTGCCGCCGGTTTCCGCCGCCCGATACGCCAGCATAAGCGCCCGAAATGTCTCCGTATCCGGCTTCTCGAACGCAATCTGCGCAAGCGACCAGAAGTCCAGCCGGTCGCCCCCCAAAAGTCTGCGCTCCGGATAATACAGCGCGTACTGGATCGGAAGCTTCATATCCGGCGTGCCAAGCTGGGCCAGAACCGCGCCGTCCGCGAATTCAACCATCGAGTGAATGATGCTCTTCGGCTGGATCACCACCTGGATCTGCGAGACCGGAACGTCGAACAGCCAGCGCGCCTCCATAACCTCCAGTCCTTTATTGACCATCGTAGAGGAGTCGATCGTGACCTTACGGCCCATCGACCAGTTCGGATGCTTCAGGGCGTCCTCCAGCGTCACGTCCTGAAGCTGCTGCCGCGTATATCCGCGGAACGGACCGCCGGACGCGGTCAGAAGGATCTTCGTCAGCTGGTTTTTGCTGTGGGATCCTGCGCAGGCAGCTTTCCTCCCGGCACCCCCCGTCTGATTCTCCGCCCAGTCAAGCGGCGGCGCGCCCACCCCAAGCGTGGTCAGGCACTGGAAAATGGCGCTATGCTCGCTGTCCACCGGCAGGATCCGCACGCCCTTCTCCCTGGCCAGCGGCATGATCAGATGACCCGCCGTCACAAGCGTCTCCTTGTTGGCCAGGGCGATATCCTTGCCCGCCTCGATTGCGGCGATGGTCGGCCGGATGCCGATCATTCCCACGACGGCCGTCACAACAGTCTGCGCCGAAACTTCCGTGGCCGCCTCGATCAGGCCGTCCATGCCGGAAACCACCTTCACCGGCAGATCCGCCACGGCCATCTTAAGTTCTTCCGCCTTCCGCTCATCCCAGACGCAGGCGATCCGCGGCCGAAACTCGCGGATCTGCTTTTCCAGCGCGACAATGTTATGATTGGCGGCCAGAGCTGTCACCTGTATGTCTCCGTTGCTTCTTACGATGTCAAGCGTCTGGGTTCCGATGGAGCCGGTGGAACCCAGAACCGATATTTTCCTCATAAATGTTCCCGCTTTCTCATTCTGTGTCGCCCGCATCTCTCTCGTCACCGCAGGAAAGTAATCGCGAAATAAATCGCCGGCGCCGTAAAGATCATGCTGTCAAACCGGTCCAGCACGCCGCCGTGGCCGGGAATCAGATGGCCGTAATCCTTCACATCATGGTTCCGCTTGATCGCCGACGCCGCCAGGTCCCCCACCTGGGAAATGACCGCAGCGATGGCGCAGGCCGCGGCACAGGCCAGCATCGGATTGCCGACCTCTGCCATGTTGCCGCCCAGAAGCTTCGCATAAAGCAGTCCCAGAACTGCCGAGCCGGCTACGCCACCGACGGCGCCTTCCACGGACTTCTTCGGACTCACGACCGGCGCCAGCTTATGCTTACCGATCAGCATCCCCACGCAGTAGGCGCAGGTATCGCAGCCCCAGGAGCTGATGAAGATCAGCCAGACCAGATACTTGCCGTCCGCCATCCGCCGCACCAGATACAGATACGACAGCATCATCGCCACATAGAAAACGCCGAAAAATGCCGCCGTGATTTCTTCCGTCTTATATTTCGGAAATGTGAACACATAGACGGCCATCAGAAGCATCAGGGCGCCGATCGCCATCAGCGTCACGTATTTTTCCCAGCCCATCCAGAGAAGGACATAATAATAGACCGCCGCGCCGTAACCGATCACCGCCAGAGGCGTCTTTTCGATCTTCAGGACCCGGTACAGTTCAAAAAGTCCTATCATGGAGATCAGTGCCGTTACGGCAAACAGCAGATTCCCGCCTGCCCCCACCACAAGGACCGCCAGGATTACCAGGACGATCCCGCTGATCAGACGTGTCGCAAACATACGTCTCCTCCTACTTGCGGCCGCCGAAGCGCCGCTCCCTTTGATTATACGCCGCGATGGCTTTTTCTAATTCTTCCTGATTGAAATCCGGCCACAGGCAGTCGGTCACATAAAGCTCCGTATAAGCCAGCTGCCACAGCAGATAGTTCGACAGCCGCAGTTCCCCGCTTGTCCGGATCATCAGGTCCGGATCCGGGATATCCGCCGTATCCAGATAGCCCGCGAACGAAGCCTCGGTAATGTTCGATACATCCAGACCGTTTTCACGATAGTCTTTCACAAGCTTCCGCGCGGCCCGGACGATTTCATCCCTGCCGCCGTAATTGATGGCTACCACGAACGTCAGGCCTGTGTTGTCCTTCGTGCTCTCCACCATACGATCGATACCGGCGATGATATCCGGCGCGAACCGGCTCTTCTCACCGATCATCCGCACGCGGACATTGTTATCGTTCGCAATCTTGATGATGCGCACCATATAGTACCGGAACAGGTTCATCAGCGCCCCGACTTCCTCCTCCGAGCGCTTCCAGTTCTCCGTGGAGAAGCCGTACACGGTGAAGTACATAAGCCCCATGCGTGCCGCCGCCTCCACCATCTTCTCCAGCGTCTCGCAGCCGGCCTTATGCCCCATGGCGCGGGGTACGCCGTGGCGGGCCGCCCAGCGGCCGTTGCCGTCCAGAATCACCGCCACATGGCGCGGCAGCGTCATATCTTTCAATTCCATATATCCTCCAACCCATGAAAACCTGTCCCCGGATCCGTAAACCGGCACAGGCCGGATACCAACGCCGGGAACAGGCTTTCGGATAAAAGGGGCAGGAAATCCCACCCCTGATTCTCGGACGATCAGACCGTCATGATCTCCTTGGTCTTGGCCTCCACTGCCTTGTCCACCTTCTCGATCATCTTATCGGTCAGCTTCTGCATCTTTGTCTCCGCCAGCTTCTGGTCATCCTCGGAGAACTCGCCGTTCTTCTCAAGCTTCTTAAACGTCTCATTCGCATCCCGGCGGATGTTGCGGATCGCTACTTTGGCGGCTTCTCCTTTCTTCTTCACGTCCTTGGACAGATCCTTCCTGCGCTCCTCTGTCAGTTCCGGGAAGACCAGACGGATCACGGAACCGTCATTGTTCGGATTGATCCCCAGATCCGAAGTTTGGATGGCCTTGCAGATATTCTTGATCAGGCTCTTCTCCCAGGGCGCGATCACAATCATACGGGCTTCCGGCACGGAGATGTTGCCCACCTGCTGGATCGGCGTCGGCGTACCATAATAATCCACCTTGATCTTATCAAGCACATGCGGGTTGGCACGGCCTGCGCGGATACCTGCATAGTCCTCCTGCAGAACGCTCAGCGTCTTCTCCATCTTCTCCTCATACTGCTTCAGTTCGTCGTCCAACATAAATATACCCCTCCTGTATGATTATTTATACGGTCACGACCGTGCCGTTTATCCTGCCCTGCATCGCATTCGCGATACCGTCCTTCTCATTCAGGTCGAAAACCGCCATCGGGATCTTATGTTCCATACACATGATCGACGCGGTCAGATCTACCACCGCCAGCTTTTTATCAATAACCTCCTGAATGGAAATCGTGTCGTAACGCTTCGCCTGCGGATTCACTGCCGGATCGCTGTCATAGACGCCGTCGATAGACTTGGCAAGCAGGATACAGTCCGCCTCCAGTTCCACCGCCCGCAGGGTGATACCCGTGTCAGTCGAGAAATACGGATGACCCGTACCACCTGCGAAAAACGCCACTCCGCCGTCTTCCATGACCGCAAGCGCCTCATCCTTGGAAAATAACGCCGTCATGGCTCCGCAGGCAAAAGGCGTGAAGATCTTCGTCTTCATACCGATACTTCGAAAGACCTCGGATACATAGATACAGTTCATAACCGTAGCCAGCATACCAATCTGATCCGCCTTCGTGCGGTCAATGGCATTCGAGGTGCGGCCGCGCCAGAAATTGCCCCCGCCGATAACAATTCCGACCTGAATACCGGCCTCCAGTGAAGCCTTTACCTGATATGCGACTCCCTTCACTGTATCTTCGTCAAAGCCGGTCTTCTTCGGACCCGCCAACGCCTCGCCGCTCAGCTTAAGTAATACACGATTCCATCTGTTCATAGGATGATGCCTCCGGGTTTCTTCTTATTATCCAGCGCGGGTATAATCTCTACCGAGATTATACCATGTCCTCCGGACATGTTCCCTCCGGAAGATGCGCACGGTTCGCTTCGGTGTTTGCCCTCCCTACGGTCGGGCGCGAACCGGCGCGGGTATAATCTCTACCGAGATTATACCATAATATCCCTTATATGAAAAGGGACAACTTTCTTAAAATCCGTTCTCCCCCCGTTTCCAAGCTTTGATCTCTTCCAGACGTTTCTTCAGCGCGGCCTCCGCACCCTGACCATCCGGCTTATAATACTCCCGCCCCACAAGAGAATCCGGCAGGCACTGCATCCGGGCCATTTTCTCCGCAGTATCGTGAGCATAAATATATCCCTTGCCGTAATCCAGGTCCGCCATCAGCTTTGTGGGAGCGTTGCGGATATTTAGCGGCACGGGTTCCGCCAGCATCGTTTCCGCGTCCGCCTTTGCCCGTATATAGGCCGCATCCGCCGCGTTGGACTTGGGAGCCATAGCCATGTAGATCACTGCATGGCTTAAGATCACATTGCACTCCGGCATTCCGATGAAATGGCATGCCTGATACGCCGCCACGGCCAGCGGCATCGCCTGACTGTCTGCCAGTCCCACGTCCTCGCTGGCAAACCGCACCACCCGACGCGCCACATAAAGCGGATCTTCGCCGGCCTCCAGCATTCTGGCCAGCCAATAGACCGCCGCGTCCGGATCGGAATTGCGCATGGATTTATGAAGCGCCGAGATCAGATTGTAATGCTCCTCGCCTTTCTTATCGTACAGCAGGCTCTTCTTGCCGATGCACTGCTTTAATGTCTCCATGCTGACCGTGGTTCCGTCAGGCCCGATATCGCCATTGGTCACCGCCATTTCCAACACGTTCAGCGCCGTACGGGCGTCGCCGTTTGCGAACTCCGCGATCATATGCAGCATATCGTCGGTTATATGGATATTCAGGTAGCCGAATCCACTGTCGCTCTTAAGCGTCCGATCCAGAAGCTTCACCAGATCCTCCGTCTTAAGCGCCTGCAGCACGAAAACCCGGCACCGGGACAAAAGCGCGCTGTTGATCTCAAAAGATGGATTCTCCGTCGTCGCGCCGATCAAAATGATACTGCCCTTCTCTACATAGGGCAGGAATGCGTCCTGTTGGGCCTTGTTGAAACGATGGATCTCGTCCACGAACACGACCGTCTTCGCCCCAACCCGTCGGCTCTGCTCCGCCTGGGCCATGACTTCCTTGATCTCCTTGATCCCGCTGGTGACCGCGCTGAAATTGATAAACCGTGCATTCGTCCTGTGGGCAATGATACCGGCAAGCGTGGTCTTCCCCACCCCCGGCGGTCCCCAGAAGATCATGGACGGGATCCGGTCCTGCTCGATCAGCTGCCGCAGAAGCCTTCCCTCTCCCAGCAGATGTTCCTGTCCGACAAATCCGTCCAGATCGTCGGGCCGCATCCGGCTTGCCAGCGGATGATAAGTCTCCTGCACGTCAAAAAGCGACATCTGTTCCATGGACATGATCCTGTTCCCTCTTTCCATCGAAAATGTTTCTTTCCCTGCCTTCCCATCATAACACATTTCCCATCAAATGAACATAATACTTTTCATTTTCACAAAATTAATGTATAATCGTCCATGCAGGAAAAACGCCGCACATTTGAAGGGCGCCTGACAGTTTAAGGCCGCGGGGCGTTTTCATGCGAAAAAACAGTCAAATACGAGGAGAATATTTATGGAAATCAGACGTGCTGCAGAGCAGGACATAAACGGCATCAACAAACTTCTCTTTCAGGTATGCCGCGTCCACCACGACGGCCGCCCGGACCTCTTCACGGACGGCGGTAAGAAATACAACGATGACGAACTTCGCGAGATCATCCGCGACGATGAGCGGCCCATTTTTGTGGGCGTCGATGAAGCCGGAAATGTCCTGGGCTATGCCTTCTGTGTCTTCGAGCGCTACGACGGCAACGGCGCCATGGTGAAACGTTCGACGCTCTACATCGACGATCTGTGCGTGGACGAGCAGTTCCGCGGACAGCACATCGGCACACAGATCTACGACGCCGTGATCGGATTCGCGAAACAGAGCGGATGTTACAATGTAACTCTGAATGTATGGTGCTGCAATCCCCCGGCCATGAAATTCTATGAAGCCAGAGGACTTAAGCCCCTCAAAATCGGTATGGAGACAGTGCTGGGCTGACTGCCCGGCTCCTGTCCCCTTCTCATAAAACCATCTAATACAAACCCAGGATCTTCAAAAACAGCAGAACCAGAACCAGCAGAATACTGGGCCGTACGATCCTTGAACCTTTCGTCATCACAAGCGACGCGCCGATCCAGGCGCCGGCCATATTGCTTACGGCAGCCGCCAGTCCCAGAAGAAAAAGAACCTGACCGTTCAGCAGAAATATCGCCAGCGACGTCACATTGGTCGTCCAGTTAATGACCTTTGCCTGGGCATTGGCCAGCTTCATCGGCATTCTGGCAAACACCGTCAGCGCGATGATCAGGAATGTCCCTGTTCCCGGCCCATAAAAACCGTCATAGAAACCGACAACCAGCGCCGCCAGAGAAGAGATCACATACACCCGCCGGTTCAGAACCAGCTTGTCATCCTCTTCTCCATCCGCCGCAAACAGCTTTCGGTCCAGTACGATAACTGCCGTCACCGGCAGAACCGCAAAGAGAATATACTTCATCACGGTCTCATCCACCCGCATGGAAACCCGCGCGCCGCAGGACGATCCGATCATGGCGGCAATCACCGTGGCGGCCGCCAGCCGCAGGCTGACCATTTTCGCCCGGAGGAACCTGAGCGTCGCCAGAGTCGTTCCGCAGGTGGACGACAGCTTATTGGTGGCGATCGCCATATGGACGGGAACGCCTGCGATCAGATAAGCCGGCAGGGAAATCAGTCCCCCGCCGCCGCCGATGGCGTCCACTATCCCGGCCAGAAATACGAACGGGCAGACAATCAGAAACATCAACGGCGTCAGTTGCATAATTTCAGCATCTCTTTTCTCTCGTTTCTATTGTTTCGCCGGCTCGCGGATCCCTTAGTTGAATGGATCCAGCGCTCCCCTGATCGCCGCCAGCAGATCGTCAAATTTCTCAAACGCCTGCAGATCCGGATTGTCCGCAATGATCTTCTCCGTACTCTTAAAGAGGAAGCCGGCCTTGCTGGCACGAATCATGCCCAGATCGTTATAGCTGTCGCCGGCCGCAATGGTCTCGTAACCGATGGACTGCAGCGCCTTCACGGTGGATAGTTTCGACTGCTCCACACGCATCTTGAAACCCGTCACCTCTCCGCTTTCCGCCACCTCCAGCGTATTGCAGAAAATCGTGGGCCAGCCCAGCTTTTTCATTAACGGCTTGGCAAACTGCGTAAACGTGTCGCTTAAAATGATCACCTGCGTCATCGTCCGCAGCTCGTCTAAGAATTCCTTCGCGCCCGGCATCGGATCGATCGTCGCGATCACGTCCTGAATCTCCTTGAGTCCCAGTCCATGCTCCTTTAAAATCCCCAGCCTCCATTTCATCAACTTGTCATAATCCGGTTCGTCCCTGGTCGTCCGCGAAAGTTCCGGGATCCCGCTGGCCTTTGAAAACGCGATCCAGATCTCCGGTACCAATACGCCTTCCATGTCCAGACATACAATATTCATACGAAGTTTCTCTCCTTTTTCATTTTCATGCTGACTGATGCGGACGAAACGTCGCCGCTCTGTTCGCCCAGAAATCCACCCGCCGGTTTCATACCGGCATTTTCTCTGCATCGACCGTCAATGCATCCCTCTAACGTGCTAAAGCGCCTCCGACAAAATAACGTCCGGGGACTTTCCGCCTTTTCCTCTGCAGCGCACGGATAATCCCCGGATGTGAATCTCCTTGCTTGGTGGGCTATCTCTGCCTTACAACTTCTCTGCTCTACAGCCATCCAGCCCTACGGCTTCCCGCCCGGCGGCTTCTCACTTCTTCGGCACCAGCACCGTCTTTCCGCCCATATACGGCTGCAGGACCGCCGGGATCTTCACACTGCCGTCTGCCTGCAGGTTATTCTCCAGAAATGCGATCAGCATACGCGGCGGGGCTACCACCGTGTTGTTCAGCGTGTGCGCAAAATACCTGCCGTTCTCACCCTCCACGCGGATGCGGAGCCTCCTGGCCTGGGCGTCGCCCAGGTTGGAGCAGGAACCGACCTCGAAATACTTCTTCTGCCGCGGGCTCCATGCCTCCACGTCGCAGGATTTCACCTTCAGATCCGCCAGGTCGCCGGAGCAGCACTCCAGCGTACGCACCGGGATGTCCATGGAGCGGAACAGATCCACCGTGTTCTGCCACAGCCTGTCATACCACATCGGCGACTCTTCGGGCCTGCAGACCACGATCATCTCCTGCTTCTCAAACTGATGGATGCGGTACACGCCTCTCTCTTCGATGCCGTGGGCTCCCTTCTCCTTGCGGAAACACGGGGAATAACTGGTCATCGTCTTCGGCAGTTCGCTCTCCGGCGTAACCGTGTCGATGAACTTACCGATCATCGAGTGCTCGCTGGTTCCGATCAGATACAGATCCTCTCCCTCGATCTTATACATCATGGCATCCATCTCCGCGAAGGACATCACACCGGTCACCACATTGCTGCGGATCATGAACGGCGGCACACAGTAAATGAAGCCCCTATCGATCATGAAGTCGCGGGCATAGGCGATCACCGCCGAATGGAGTCTGGCAATGTCTCCCATCAGGTAGTAGAAGCCGTTGCCGGCCACGCGCCCGGCCGCGTCCAGATCGATGCCGTCGAAGGTCTTCATAATGTCCGTATGGTACGGAATCTCAAAATCCGGCACCACCGGCTCGCCGAACCTCTGAAGCTCCACATTCTCGCTGTCGTCTTTGCCGATGGGTACGCTGGGATCGATGATGTTCGGAATCGTCATCATGATCTTCGTAATCCGCTCCTCATAGGCCGACTGATCCTTCTCAAGCTGGGCCAGACGCTCGGCGTTGGCAGTCACCTGTGCCTTCACGGCCTCGGCTTCCTCCTTCTTCCCCTGGGCCATCAGCTGACCGATCTGCTTGGACAGCTTGTTGCGGGCCGCACGGAGGTTGTCCCCCTCGGCCTTGGCCGCCCGGTTCTTCGCGTCGAGATCGATCACCTCGTCTACCAGCGGAAGCTTCTCATCCTGAAATTTATTACGGATATTCTGCTTAACAATCTCCGGATTCTCTCTCACAAATTTAAGATCTAACATAATCTTCCTCCTGCAAAATATGCGTCTGCCAACGCGTCTCCTGCCGTTTCGCCCGCTGCCGCGCATCCGCACGGCGCCGCTGCCTGAGACGGCCCGGCGTACGGCATCGCCGCGCGCCATTTCTTACTTTGCACAGTATACCGCAAACTTCCGAAAAAGAAAACCCCAATTTTGCACGGGAATCCGAAAAAATGCGCTGTATTTTTTTATTTCAGGAATTGCTGGACTTTCAGCCGGTTTTATAATACAATGTTGCAAAGGCAAAATGAACAGAAATATTTTGGCACCATCATCCTGTTACCGGGATTTCGTAACCCGCCCATATTAAGGAGAATCATCCATGAAGAAGACGAAATCAATATGCCTCTTATCCTTCCTGTCGGCCGCACTGCTGTCAGCCGTATTCTGCGACGCACTGCCGGCAGTCGCATCATACACCGCATTGCCGATGGCCGCACCGTTTTCCATCACTGCCCTCGCGGCCGAACCGTCAGAACAGACAGTCCAAACAACCGTTCAGACGCCGGTGAGCGAACCGCAGGAAATCCTGAAGGTAGGCTTTTTTGCCTTTTCCGGCTATCATATCATAGAAGAAGACGGCCGCCGCAGCGGCTACGGTTATGAATTCCTTCAGCGGCTGGCCATCCACGGCGGCTGGTCCTATGAATATCTCGGTTACAACGGTTCTTACGCCGAATCTCTGGATATGCTGCGCAACGGACAGGTAGACATCGTCACCTCGGTATCCAAAACCCCGGAGCGGGAGGAAGAGTTTCTCTTTTCCGACCAGTCTATCGGTGTCAACTCCACCATTTTCACGGTGAAGGCCGGGAACCAGAATATCGTGGAGGGAGATTACGCCACCTATGACGGCATCACTGTGGGAATGCTTTCCGGCAACTCCAAAAACGCCACCTTCGAACGTTTCGCGGCGGAGCATGGTTTCTCCTATGAACCGGCATATTTCGACGGGCAGGATGAACTTACCGCAGCGCTTCAGGAAGGCCGGGTAGACGCCGCCGTCACCGGCAGCCTGCGTCTTCTGGAAAATGAATGGCTGCTGGAATCTTTTGACGCCAGCCCATTTTATATCTGCACCCGCAAAGACCGCGCCGATCTGATGAAGCAGATCAATCTGGCCATCGATGAAATGGACCTCCACGATCCAAACTGGCGCGATACCCTGCATGAAACCTATTATGCCACCGATATAGCAGGAACCGTGATCATGAATGCCGGGGAACGGGATTTTCTGGCCCGGCATCAGGCCTCCGGCGTGCCTCTGCGGCTGCTGTCCAATCCTGAGTGGGTTCCTTATTTCTATATTCAGGACGGAGAAGCCAAAGGTATCCTCCCCGCTGTCTTCGATAGGCTGGCACAGCGTCTCGGACTGAATTACGAATTTATCCCGGTGAAAGACCGGACAGAATACTATGATCTCCGCGCGGCCGGCGCCGCAGATGTGATTCTGGATTTTTACGGAGACTATTATATTGCGGAAAAAGAAAATTACAAGATCACTGTGCCTTATTTCCGAACCAGTTTCGCCCGTCTGACGCAGGACGGTTTTTCCGGTCCGACCACCCGGCTGGCGCTGCCGGACCGCTCTGACGCCATTGACCGTCTGGCGTCCAGCCGTTTTACAGATCTGGAGATTCTGCGCTGCAGCACCGCAGAAGAATGCGTCGACGCGGTTCTGGACGGCAGGGCTGACGCCGCGCTCCTCTTCTCTTATACCGGCGAATGGTACGCCCGGAACGAGGCGCGCTCCCGTCTGTCTTCCGTGACCTTCGGCAACATTCCCCTCTCCTATGCCGTGCATAACGACGTACCGGGCGGACGCTATCTGCTTTCGCTTCTCGATAAGGGAGCAGACAGCCTCACCGAAGCGGAACTGGATACCATCGTAGCGCAGGAGATCGACAACAGCCGGGACGACAGCATCAGCCTGACAACATTTTTATACCGGAATCCGCTCTACAGCGTAATCGGTGTCGCCACTATCCTCCTGCTCTTCTTTACGCTTGCCATGCTGGCGGTGCGCACCTACAATCAAAAGAAACTGGAAAAGAAAGTTGCGCTGGCCACCAGCGAACTGGAACAAAAAACCGAAGAACTGACTCATGCCCTTCAGGCTGCTGACGCCGCTAACCGGGCGAAAACAGCCTTCCTCAACAATATGTCCCATGACATCCGTACCCCGATGAACGCCATCATTGGCTATACCGCCCTGACTACAACTCATCTGGACAATAAAGAGCGGGCGCAGGATTATCTGTCCAAGATCGCCCAGGCCTCCAACCATCTGCTCTCCTTAATCAATGATGTGCTTGACATGAGCCGCATCGAGTCGGGAAAAGTCACCATCAACGAGCGTCCGGAAAACCTGGCGGACATCCTGCAGGGACTGCGCAATATCATCCAGTCTGATATCCATGCCAAGAATATGGAATTATTCATCGATACCGTAGACGTCACGGACGAGGAAATCTTCTGCGACAAGCTGCGGCTGAACCAGATCCTGCTGAACCTGACCTCCAACGCCATCAAATTCACCCCGGTGGGCGGCAGCGTTGCCGTACGTGTCACCCAGAAGCCATCCCGATCCTCCAGGCGCGGACTCTATGAGTTTAAAGTCAGCGACACCGGCATCGGCATGAGTCCGGAATTCGCAAAAACTGTGTTCGATCCGTTTACCCGTGAACGTACCTCTACGGTCAGCGGCATCCAGGGTACCGGCCTTGGTATGGCGATTACCAAGAACATCGTAGACATGATGGGCGGTTCCATCTGTGTTGAAAGCGAACAGGGCAAAGGCACCACCTTCACCGTAAGCCTTGAACTGCGCTTTTCCGCCGAGCACCAGGAAATGGGTCCGATCACGGAGCTTAAGGGTTTCCGCGGTCTGGTAGTCGACGACGATATGATCTGCTGCCAGAGCGTTTCAAAGATGCTTCGGCAGATTGGCATGCGGGCGGAATGGGCCCTCTCCGGGCGGGAAGCCGTTGCACGTACGACCGAAGCCGTAGATCTGGCCGATCCTTTCGAAGTCTATATCGTGGACTGGTCCATGCCTGACTTAAGCGGCATTGAGACGGTCCGGCAGATCCGCAACATCGTGGGCGACGACTCTCCCATTATTCTGATGTCTGCCTACGACTGGTCAGATATCGAGCAGGAAGCCCGCCTGGCCGGTGTCACCGGCTTCATCAGCAAGCCGCTCTTTGCCTCCGACCTGCACCTCACTCTGGAGCGCAGTCTGGGACGCGCAACGGAAACTCCTGTAAAGACGAGCGCAATCTCCGGGGAAGAAGACTTCACTGACAAATGCATACTGCTGGTGGAAGACAACGAACTCAATCAGGAGATTGCCGCCGAAATTCTGAAAGAAGCCGGTTTCCGCGTAGAATGCGCAGGAAACGGACAAGAAGCCTGCGACATGGTACGTGACTCCCAGCCGGGTCATTACGACCTGATCCTGATGGATATCCAGATGCCGGTGATGGACGGCTACGCCGCCACCAGAGCCATCCGGGCCCTGGAAAATCCGGCGCTGGCGAACCTTCCCATCATCGCTATGACAGCCAATGCCTTTGAGGAAGACCGGAAAAAAGCGATGGAGACCGGTATGAACGGTCATCTGGCAAAGCCGATCGATATTGATAAGATGCTGGAACTCTTACGGGGTCTGTTCAGCGGGATGTCCGAAAACCTATGATACCGGCCTGTTTCCGTTTACCCTCCGCATCAGTCCCGGCAGCGCTTTCTCAAACCTCACGCCGTACCAGTGAGACCGGTCGCCCACAGTCATCTTCATGCTTTCTACGGTGAAATCTGCCGCAATCGCGACAGACTCATATACACTGTGGCCCTGCATCAGCGCGCCCACAAAGGCAGATGCGTAGCAGTCTCCCGTCCCATGGAAATTCTGCGCGATCTTCTCATGAAAATAGTAGCTGGTCTTACCATTTTGGCGCACCGCCACGCCCAGCTTCTCCGGTTCATAACTGACGCCCTTCATCACTACGCATTTTGCGCCAAGCGCGGATACCTTATCCAGAAGCATTTCAATATAGGCCTCATCCATCGGTCCTTCCCCATAAGGCGTCCCGGTCATCAGACAGGCCTCGGTGATATTCGGCAGGGCAATATCGGCGATTCCGCACAGACCGCCCATCCTGCGCGCAAATTCATCCGTAAAGCCGTGGTACAGCCTGCCGTGATCCGCCATAGCCGGATCTATGATCCGAAGACCCCCGGGGGCCAGCGTTTCGTCCATGACCGTCTGCACATACGCAATCTGGTCGATGCTCCCGAGATAACCGGTGTAAACTGCATCAAAGCAAATGCCCTCCTTCTTCCAGTGCCTTCCGATCGCCAGCATATCGCCGCTCAGATCGTGAAATGTGTTTCCGGTAAAGCCGCCCGTATGGGTGGAAAGCACCGCCGACGGCAGGATCGCGGTCTCGATGCCGCAGGCCGAGATGATCGGCAAAGCCACTGTCAGGGAACACTGTCCCACGCAGGAGATATCCTGAATTGTCAAAACCTTCCTGTCACCCATGATCTGTTCCTCCATCCCCTGTCAGATCTGCGAAATCAATCTTTCGACTCCACACAGATCAGAATTCCTTCCTCAAAGCGAATTTCTGCCGTCTCTTCCGCGATCTCATTGCTGACGCAAAGTCCGGCTTCCCTGCCGATTGAAATATCCCTGCCCGTAAGCGGATATTTAAATCCGGTCAACGTGATCCCTCTCACGCGCTCCGTTAACGGGATAAACGATACATATTTCCCATAGGCCGCGTCCTTCCGGAAGCTTCTTCCGCCCATAAGCAGAGTCACCCGGTTATGCGCGTCGTACAATGCAGCTTCCACCCCCGCGTCCATACACACTTTCAGCAGGTGGATATTGGAAAGTTCATGATCCAGCCGGCCGCCGGTGGCGCCTAAGATCGCCAGGCGCGTACAGCCCAGCCTTATAGCCGTATGAATCGCCAATTCTGTATCCGTTTCATCTTTCTCTGGTCTGTGTTCATCCCAGAGGGTATTCTTTCCGGTGCTCCTGCGGTACCGATCCAGCACTTCCGGACGCACCGTGTCAAAATCCCCTACGATGGCCGTCGGTACAAGGTTCAGCTTCTCCGCCGGCTCCAGACCGCTGTCTACCAGAATCACACAGTCAAAACCGTAATTACGGTCAAAACAATTTTCAGATCCGGTCTGCCGCACAGGGGCTCCGCCTGTCTGAAAAGCGGCGGCGCCGCAAGAATATCCGCGTAAAAATTCACCGGCGAAAACCGGATCCAGCCGGCCGCCGGTGATAATCAGTCCTGTCTTCATCACTGCTCAAATTCCTCCAGAATTTTCAGAAATTTCTTCGTATTTGCCGCCGCATCGCCACGGTAGATCGCGGAACCGGCCACGATCACATTAGCCCCTGCCGCAAGACACTGCGGCACATTCTCAAGCGTCACGCCGCCGTCGATCTGAATATCCAGTTCCACGCCCCGGTTTCTGCAAAGTTTTCGCAGGGCACGTACCTTATTCAGCGTATACGGGATCATCTCCTGTCCGCCGAATCCGGGATTCACAGTCATGATCAGCACCATATCCACAGAGTCCAGAAGGTCATGAATCATCAGGATCGGCGTCGTCGGGTTCAGGGCCACGCCCACCTTCAGTCCTGCCTTGCGGATCTCCCGCAGCGTATAATCAAGATGGGTACAGGCTTCCGCATGAACCGTAATGATATCCGCGCCGCAGTCTACGATCTCCGGCAGGTAGCGGAGCGGTTCCTGCACCATCATATGTACATCAAAGATCTTATCCGTACAGCTGCGGATCGATGAAATCACCTGCATTCCAAAGGAAATACAGGGGACAAAGGTCCCATCCATTACATCCAAATGGATATACTGCGCCCCGGCACGGTCAACTTCTCCGATCTGCTGTTCCAACCTCTTAAAATCTGCTCCCAGAATCGAGGGTGACAGAATATTCATAAACTAGTATCTCCTTTTCTCCTTCTGCTCTGTATATAACAATCGGTAATTCTCATAACGGCTGCGGCCGATCTTCCCCGCTTTCACCGCAGACTTGACGCCGCAGACCTTCTCGCCGATATGGACGCAGCCGGGAAAACGGCAGTCCCCCTCGAAGGGCGCAAATTCCGGGAAACAGTCCTTTATTTCCTCCGGCTCCATCTCATCCAAATACAGGGAACTGAAGCCCGGCGTATCCATCAGATAAGTTCCTCTCTCCATGCAAAACAACTCCGAATGGCGGGTGGTATGCCGCCCGCGGCGGATCTTCTCGCTGACGCTGCCGGTCTCCATATTGGCCTCCGGCATCAATAAATTCGTCAGAGACGATTTGCCCACGCCGGACGGCCCCGCAAGCACCGTCGTCCTGCCGCGCAGCAAAGCGCGAATGTCGTCCAGCCCCTGCCCCGTACAGACGCTTAACGTCAGAAACGGATAACCGGCAGGCCTGTAGATCTCGCGATACCGCACAAGGAATTCCTCATCCGTCAGATCCGTCTTATTGAATACGACCGCTGCAGGAACTTTTATCCGCTCCAGCATAACCAGAAACCGATCCAGCAGATTCAGGTTCGGCTCCGGATCCCTCGCCGCAAATACCACCAGAGCCTGATCCACATTCGCTACGGCAGGCCTGACCAACGCGTTGCGGCGCGGCAGAATCTCATCCACATTTCCTTCCGGCGGATCATTTGCCAGCACGGAGAGCACCACATCGTCACCAACCAGCGGCTTGATCTTCCGATTGCGGAAAACCCCCTTCGCCCTGCACGCATAGACCACGCCGTCTTCAGCATGGACATAATAGAACCCGGCGATTCCTTTGATGATCTTACCTGTCATTCGCCTTGCCTTTCTACTCTGTCAGGAAGAAACGCACCGGATAACTGGCAAGCACCTGACCCGCTTCCGCGTTGACCACTTCCACTTCCCCGTATTCTGCGCCGGGAATGATCGCCTCTATCACAGGAAATTCGATCGGAAGCACACTGGAACCGGAGATCTCCGTGGCCTCCATCAGGGTTTGGTACTTAGACCCGTCTTCCGCGTCCTGCCGCAGGCGGATCTCCAGCTTCAGCGTCGTTCCCTCCATTCCGGGCCCAAATGCCCCGCGCAGATCATAGGACGTGCTGATCGAGGCAAGATATCTCTGCTGGGGCGGTTCCGGTCCGTCGCTGATAACGAAAGAAATCTGGCTGCCTTCTTCCACGCTTTCATTAGCCGCAACATCCTGGCTGATCACATAACCCTGCGGGATCACTGCGTCATAGCTTCTGGTGATCTCACCGGGATTCAGCCTGGCATCGGACAGACGCTGTCTGGCCTCTTCTTCCGTGATATTATAGAGATCCGGCACCGTACGCATCACAGGCGCCGGTCCCATGCTCACATAAAGCGTCACCGTTTCTCCCTCGCGCGCCTGCGCCGGCTCATAACGGACGATATTATCCACGGCTACCGTATCATTATACTCATCGACAAAAGCCGCTTTCAGGCTGTTCTGGGCCAGCGTGGCCGCCGCCGCCGCCCTGTCCATGCTGGTAAGCGCCAGCGTCTGCAGGTCGATCATACCGTTTCCGGTACTGACCACGATCTTCACGGCGGAGTACCGGGATACCACAGTCCCTTCAACCGGATCCTGCGAAATCACCTTGTTCTTCTCCACAGTATCCGATTCTTCGTACTGCAGTTCCGAAAAAAGCGTATATTCCTTCAATTTGGCCTCAGCCATATCCACCGGCAGATTCGTTACATCGGGCGCCAGCACCTCCGTATCGGCAAGCTGCGGTCCGGTCTCCGAGGACAGCGTCTCTGTCTGGATCGACGATTGGGTATCCCCGTGCCCCAGACCGGAGCCGCTGCGAAACAAGGTCCCGATTCTGGAAAAAAGCACGATCAGAACCGCCACAATGATCACTGCCACCAGAACGCCAACGCCTGTCAGTATCCGCTCGATCCCGCTGCTCGCATTCATATCCTGTTCTGAATCCTGCGGATAGTCCGATTCCAGTTCCTGCTGCATAGGCTGGTAGGATTTATGCGCCAGATTGATCACCTTCAGTTCGTCCTCGCTGATCGGTCTGGTATCCGCATCATAATCAATCTCCGGCGCCATCATAACAAAATTCTCGTCCGGATGGAGAAGTACCCGCCGAAGGTCAGTGATCACCTCCGTCACGGACGCATATCTGCGCTCCGGTTTTTTCTCCGTACATTTAAGAATAATATTCTCCAGACTGACCGGAATATCCGGTTCATAGATGCTCGGCCTTGTGATCGGTTCTTCCACATGGGCGATGGCAACGGCAACCGTATTATCCCCTTCAAAAGGCAGGCGCCCCGTTACCATCTCATACATCGTGATGCCCAGCGAATAAATATCGCTCCTGGCGTCGCTGTAACCGCCCCGGGCCTGCTCCGGCGAAATATAATGGACCGACCCCACGGCGGACGACCCCTGCGTCTGGGCCGTAACCACCCTGGCAATGCCAAAATCCGCCACCTTCACCTTACCGTCCCTGGAAATGATCATGTTCTGCGGTTTAATATCCCTGTGGATGATATTCTGCTCATGAGCGGCAGCAATTCCCTGCGCCACCTGGATCGCGATGCCTACCGTTTCTTTTGCATCCAGCTTACCCTTCCTGGCGATATAAGTCTTAAGAGTAATCCCCTCAATCAGTTCCATGACGATATAATGGAGCTGTCCCTCGTCCACGACGTCGTAGACGCTGACAATATTCAGATGGGAGAGTCCGGCGGCGGCCTGCGCCTCCATCTTGAATTTGGCGACAAACGACGCGTCGCTGCTTAATTCTTCCTTTAACACCTTGATCGCCACCAGCCGGTCGAGCTTATGGCATCTGGCTTTATAGACATCCGACATACCGCCGGAACCAATCAGTTCCAGAATCTCATAACGGTTCTGTAAAAACTGTCCTGCTCTCAGCATATGCCCACCTCACTTGTCTGTGGGGCAGCCAGAATGACAGAAATATTGTCCCGTCCGCCATTCTGATTCGCGTCTGCGACCAGACGCTCCACTTTATCCTTAAACGTCCCGTCCCCTGCGAGGCAGTCCGCGATATCCCGGTCCGTCAGCATATTGGTCAGACCATCCGAACACAGAAGGATCATATCGCCTGCATCCAGTTTCAGCCGGAAATAATCCGCCTCGACCGTACGGCCGGTCCCCACCGCCCGGGTGATCAGATTCTTCTTCTCCCGATATTCTCTGCTTTCCCTTTTCATCCGACCCATCCGGACCATTTCTTCCACGTAGGAATGATCCTGTGTAATCTGGGTTAACTCCCCACTTTTGTATACATACAAACGGCTATCTCCCACATTTGCCACAAAAAGCTCGCCATCCCTGACTGTAGCCGCCACTAATGTCGTTCCCATCCCATCCAGTTCAGGGCTGGTCAGAGACTTCTCATACAGCTGGCGGTTCGCGTAACGAATCCCCTCTTCAAAAAGCGTAAGCGGATCGTCAGACTGATTCTGGCTCAGATACCCGACAAGCCTCTCAACCAGAAAACGGGACGCAAAGTCGCCCGCCTTATGGCCTCCCATGCCGTCAGCCACAAGATACAGATTCCTGAGCCCCCCGACCGGAGCCGATGAAGAATAGAGATAATCCTGATTGCGGGGCCTAACCCTGCCCGTATCCGTAAGTGCGTAGTCCAGCATCCCCATCCCTCCTTTTCTTTCAGACAGACCGCTGCGGGGCGGTCAGATAACTGCGTCTGAGTTGGCCGCATGCACCCTGAATGTCGCGGCCCATCTCCCTTCTAATAGTAACATTAATTCCGTTTTTTTCAAGATGATTTTTAAATGCGTCCACGGTTTTTCGTTCGGACTGGACGTAATTACGCTCCCTGATCGGATTCACCGGAATCAGATTCACATGTCCGTGCCGGCCCTTTAAGAGCCCTGCCAGCGCATCCGCATCCGCCGGACTGTCATTGACGCCTCTTACCAGACTGTATTCGAAAGTCAGCCTGCGGCCTGTTTTTTGGAAATAAATATCACAGGCATCCAGAACTTCCCGGAGCGGATAACGGTTGGCAACTGGCATCAGCTGCCTGCGCGTGTCATCGTCCGCGGCATGAAGGGACAGCGCCAGCGTAATCTGCAGCTTCTCTTCCGCCAGCTTATGCATCTGCGGCACGAGGCCGCAGGTGGAAACCGTAATATTCCGCTGACTGATGCCAAGTCCTCTCCCATCCGTCACAAGTCCGATGAAACGAAGCAGACTGTCATAATTGTCAAGCGGCTCGCCGCTGCCCATGACTACCACGTTAGATACCCGCTCGCCGGTATCCTGAATGATCCGATAGACCTGCTCCAGCATCTCAGAAGGACGCAGGTTCCGCTCCAGACCGTCCAGCGTGGAGGCACAAAATCTGCATCCCATCCGACAGCCTACCTGGGAAGAAATACAGACGGAATTACCATGTCTGTAACGCATCAGGACACTTTCGATCACATTGCCGTCCGGCAACGCAAACAAATACTTTCGGGTGCCGTCGATCGAAGAAACCCGAACATCCGCCTTCCCTAAGACCACCAATTCATATCTCTCTTTAAGCTGAAGGCGCAGAGCCTCGGGAAGATTGGTCATATCCTCAAAAGAAACCGCCTGTTTCCCGTGAAGCCACTGAAATATCTGCCCGGCGCGGTACGCCGGAAGTCCCATAACGCGTACCTGTTCCGTGAGTTCCCCGAAAGTCAGGGATCGAATGTCGACTCTTTCCATACTGTCCATTTTCTATCCTTATCCTGTTTTCTGCATCGCCATTCTACGGCCCCACGGCAGACGGCCAGACCGTTTCAGGCGGAGATCACAGACGCTGCATCACTGCCAGGAAAAAACCGTCGCAGGGATACTTTCCGGGCAGGAACTGCACATAACCGGCTTTTAGGGTATCCTCACAAATCCTTCCGCCCAGCCTGCCGCCGATATCCACCGGTCTGAACGGATAATTTTCGAGGAACCAGTCCCTGTTCTGAATGTTCTCCTGCGGTGCTGTCGTACAGGTGCTGTAGACCAAAGTGCCGCCGGGTCTTACATACTGCCAGACAACCGAAAGGATCTTCCTTTGGAGGGCAGCTAATACGCCGATATCCTCAGGGCGAATCCGTTCCTTAATATCCGGCTTGCGTCCAATAACGCCCAGCCCGGAACACGGCAGATCGGCGAAGACCACGTCGGCCTTCCCCGCCATCTCCTCATCGTATATACATGCGTCCCAGACCTGCACCGCAACCATATCCTCATATCCGCAGCGGCGGACATTCTCCTCGATCAGGACAGTCTTGCGTTCACTGATATCGCGGACCAGAATATGACCCGCCCGCGCTTCGCGGCAGGCCCGCACCAGAAGCGACGCGGCATGGATCGCCTTGCCGCCCGGCGCACCGCACACATCCAAAACCACATCACCGGCTTTCAATCCGGCGGCCTTCGCCACGCAGGCAGAACTGAGATCCTGCACTGCGATCTGTCCCATCCGAAACGCGTCCAGACGCTCCGGATAGTCAATCCCCTCCAGATACAGTATATCATCCGCATACGCACTTTCCGTTACAGTCACGCCCTGCAGCCGTAAGCTCTCCTCGATCTCCGTCCGCGGGGCCTGATCCAGGTTGCAACGGACAGAAAAAGGGCTTTCCATAAGAAACGCCCGCATCATATTACGGGTATTTTCCGCACCATAAGACTCCGTCCACAAACCGATCAGCCATTGCGGCATACTGTATCGGACGGAATCATCGGGCCAGGCATCCATACCGGCTCCCCGCACCCCGTCAGAAGAGGCGTCCCGCCTGCTCTCATAAATCCCCTTCTCACGAATGATACTTCGCAGAACACCGTTTACAAAGCCCTGCAGTCCGGCAAACCGACGCTTCCCGGCCAGCTTCACCGCCTCATTGCAGACGGCTGAATCCGGCACACGATCCATGTAGAAAATCTGATAGACCGACATCCGCAGCAACGTCCGAATAAGCGGCTTCATCTTCGCCGTCTTCACATGGGAGCAGCGGTCTATTACGTAATCCATCTGGATCCGATATTCCAATGTACCTTCCACCACGCGCGTGATAAATGCGCGGTCCTGCTTGTCCAGATACTGGTACTTCATCAGCGCCCGGTTCAGAACCACATGACTCGGGGCGCCGCGCTCCAGAACCTCAAGGAGGATATCCAACGCCAGTTCACGCGGGGTAAACGCCGCTTTTTGCAATCCTATCTGCCGCCTTTCGTCCGACCGCCCCTCGCACGGTTCATCCGTCTGCCTAGTCGTCACGCCTTCTTCCCCCAAACAGGAGTACCAGCCGCAAAAGCTGAAGAATCGAACCGGCAGCAGCAGCCACATAGGTCAGGGCCGCGCTGCCGAGAACCTTTCTGGTCTGTCCCACTTCCTCACCGTGCAGGATCCCCACGCTGTCCAGAAGTCGAACCGCCCGGGCGGAGGCATTAAATTCCACCGGCAGCGTGATCAGCTGGAACAACACCACCAGCACGAACATCCAGATACCGATATTGACAATGGTGCTTCCCGCACCGCCCAAAAGCAGTCCGATCAGGATCAGCGGCCAGGACAGCCTGCTCCCAAAATTCACAACCGGCACAAAGGCCGCCCGCATCCGCAGGGGCACATAACTTTCATTATCCTGCATCGCATGGCCGCATTCATGGGCCGCCACACCGATTGCCGCCACGGAAGCGGATCCGTAGACCGCATCGGAAAGATTCACGGTCTTTGTCCTGGGATCATAATGATCCGTCAGCTTTCCCGACACATGCTGGATCGTCACATCGTAGATCCCCTGGGAATTCAAAAGCCGTTTTGCCGCCTCCGCACCGGTCATACCGGTCATGCTGCGGACAGAGGAATACTTCTGAAATGTACCGTTCACGCGGGCGGAAGCCCACATGGACAACACCGCCCCGATCAGCACCAGAAGAATTGTCCAGTCAAAACCGTAATACCCGTAACCCATTCCATAACCATAGCCGTATGGCATATCATTCGCCCCTTTCCCTGAACCTTCAATCCGCCTGCCGGCTCTTCACAAATACCGTACCTTTCCTCACCGGATACCCCCGCAGAAACGCATCCGCTTCCATCCGCTTCTTTCCTTCCGGCTGAAGTTCCGTAAGCGACAGCGTCCCCTTTCCGCATTTCACATACAGGTGACTCTTATCCGTATAAACCACCTGTCCGCAGACGCCGTCTTCTTCCGGCTGCGTCCGCGGCCCGCAGCAGCTTTCCGGCACCACCTGCGCCTTCCAGATCTTTAGCGTCTTTCCGTCCCAGCCGGTATAGGTACCCGGCCATGGGCTCAGGCCCCTGATCAGACGCTCGATGGCTTCCGCGTCCATGGTCCAGTCAATATCGCCCATGGTCTTCTTAAGCATCTTCGCATAACAGGTCATCTCATCCGTCTGGGGTGTCCGCACCGCCGTACCGTTCTCCAGTTTCTCAAGCGTAGATACGATCAACTCTGCCCCCAGCGCGCTCAGCTTATCATGAAGACTGCCCCCGGTTTCATCCGGACTGATCGCGACAGCTGCCTGCTCCAGCACGTCACCGGTATCCAGACCCTCATCCATCATCATCGTGGTCACGCCGGTTTCTTTCAGGCCATCGATAATCGCCCACTGGATCGGCGCCGCTCCCCGGTATTTCGGAAGGAGCGATGAATGGACGTTCACACAGCCAAGACGCGGAATCTCAAGCACCGTTTTCGGAAGGATCTGTCCGAAAGCGGCCACCACAAAGACATCCGCATCAAGCTTACGCAGAACCTCCACAAATTCCGATTCCCGCACTTTTACCGGCTGGTAAACCGTCAGTCCCAGTTCGAGCGCCCGCTCCTTCACAGGCGTCATCAGTACCGCTTTCCCGCGCCCCCTGGGCTTATCCGGCTGGGTCACCACACCCACGACAGTGTGCCCCGCTTCTGCGATAGCTGAAAGTATCGGCACCGCAAAATCCGGCGTTCCCATGAATACGATCCTCATGCGTCCTCTCCTTCCGCCTCCTCCATCTCGGAATTATCATGCAGGCCGTCCTCCGCCAGATCCACATACAGTGCGCCGTGGAGATGATCACATTCATGACAGATGCACCGGGCCAGCAGACCTTCCGCCTCCAGCTCGTATGGTTTCATTTGCTCATTAAGCGCCTTCACCTTCACCTTCTCCGGCCTCGTCACGATGCCGTACTTTCCGGGGACGCTCAGACAGCCTTCATTTCCGGTCTGGCTTCCCTCTGTGGAAAGGATCTCCGGATTGATCAGCACATACTGGTTGCCGTCGTCCACATCGATGACCACCACCTGTTTCAGGATGCCCACCTGCGGTGCCGCCAGTCCGGCACCGTCCTTTGAATACATCGTTTCAAACATATCCTCGATCAAAAGCGCGATCCGGGGCGTCATGAACTTCACCGGCTTGCACTCCTTCGTCAGAATCTCGTCCCCTATGGTCCGGATATTCCTGATCGCCATATCCTGTCCTCCTGTTTTCACAACTCGCCGTATACACAGGATTAACCCGCGCCGGCCATTTCCTTCCGTCCGGTTGTCTAATCATTTGCCTGAGGCGGCCTCTCCGTCTCACGCAAAATCAAACTGCATCATCACCCGCTCATACCACTCCGCCCGGCTTCCAAGCGTTTCCAGACGGTTCTTGATTGTTATTAGTATATCATAGTTTTCCTGTTTCATATATAAAATTTTTCTGTAGATATCATTAACTTTGTAAATGGGCGCCTCAGCCGGACCGATCAGCTGGACCTGTCCTCCCTCCGGCATCCCGAGTACCCAACGGTGAAGCTGGGACACCGCCTCATTCAGCACACGCTCGTCGCGTGACGACACCAGTACCGACAGAAGTTCGCATGCCGGCGGATAACGGAGCACCTGCCGGTAAGCCATCTCCTTCTGGTAGAAGGCTTCATAATCCTGTCTGGCCGCGCATTCCACGGCATAATGCGCGGGACTGTATGTCTGGATGATCACCTGTCCCGGCGTCTCATCGCGGCCGGCCCTGCCGGCTGCCTGCGTCAGCAGCTGGAATGTCCGCTCTCCGCACCGAAAATCCGAAGAATACAGCGACAGATCCGCCGCCAGGATCCCGACCAGCGTCACATTCGGGAAATCATGGCCCTTGACGATCATCTGGGTACCCACCAGAATGTCCGCTTCCCCTTCCTCAAATGATGCCAATATCTCCTCATGGCCGCCCTTCCTCGAAGTGGTGTCCAGATCCATCCGCAGAACTCGCGCCGCCGGAAACATTTCCCGAACCATGGTCTCGATCTTCTGGGTACCGACGCCGAAGGCAGCGATATAAGGGGAAGCGCAGGAAGGACATTTTGCGGGTACGCCGGTCTGATAACCGCAATAATGGCAGATCAGACGGCCATTGCGGTGAAGCGTCAGCGTCACATCGCAATGCGGACATTTCAAAGCCTGGCCGCAGCTGCGGCAGGATACGAAATTCGAATAGCCGCGGCGGTTTAAGAACAGCATGATCTGATGGCCGCCGGCCAGTTCCTTCTCCATGGCTGTCTGAAGCTTACGGCTGAAAATCGATTTATTGCCTGCACGGAGCTCTTCCCGCAGATCCACGATCTGCACATCTGCCATACGGCTGCCGGATCTGGCGCGCCCCGTAAGACGGTAGAGGAGATAACCGGCCTTGTCTGATGAAGTTTCCGTGTTCTCCCCGGCGCCTCCAGAAAGCGCCCGCGAATATGCCTCCAGCGACGGCGTCGCCGATCCGAGCACCAGCGCGGCATCATTCATCCGCGCCCGCATCTCCGCCACATCCCTGGCGTGATATCTGGGCGACAGTTCGCTCTTATAGGCGCTTTCATGCTCCTCATCAATCACGATCAGTCCCAGGTTCTGAAACGGCGTAAAAAGCGCCGATCTGGGCCCGATCATGACCCGCACGTCGCCGGCCATGGCGCGCTCAAACTGATCGTACCGCTCCCCTGCCGACAACCGGGAGTTGACGACCGAGACCAGATCCCCGAACCGCCGGTAGAAGCGGAGCACGGTCTGGTAAGTCAGGGCGATCTCCGGAATCAGCACGATAGCTTCCCGGCCCTCCTTAAGCACATGCTCGATCATCTCCATGTAGACTTCCGTTTTGCCGCTGCCGGTAATGCCGTAGATCAGGGAAGTCTGCCGGTCGCCCCGATCATAGCGGGCAGCGAAATCGTCGACTATGGCCCGCTGCTGCGGATTCAGCGTACATACGGATGCACTGCGTCCGGCTTCTGGCATTTCCTGCGCTCCGCATACAGCCGCTGCCCGATTCGCAGCTTTTCCGCCGCTGTTTCCTCCCTCAGATGTGCTTCCGGCCTGCAGTCGGATCTTCTTAAGCGTCTCCACCGGGCTCCGCTCCAGCGTCCGCGCCTGCAACCCGACCACGCCCTTCTCCAGAAGCGGTTTCAGCGTCGCCGCCGTCAGGTTCATCTGCCGCAGGGCAATCCCGTAGGGGATCCGGGGACTTTCCAGAAACGCCCGAAGAAGCCGCTCCCTGGCCTTATATTTCTTCCGGGCCGCCTCCTCAATCGCCGCCCCCAGTTCATTTTCCGAAAGATGGCATATCAATAGACGGTCTTCCCTCTTCTGCACTTTCTGCTTCACCGGGAACACCGTCTTAAGCGCCTGATTCATCGTGGAGCCGTACCGCTCCTTCATCCACCAGGCAAGCCGGATCAGCTGGGATTGTCCCGTCACACTGCCGGACACGATCCCGGCGATCTCCTTGATCTGATCCGTATTCCATTCCGCCCGGTCCGTGATCTCCACCACGTACCCTTTCCGTTCATGGTTTCCCGCTCCGAATGGGATCCTAACCCTGACGCCTACCTGCACCTGATCCGCAAGCTCCGCCGGAATCCGGTACTGAAACGTCCGATCCACTTTCTCATGGGAAATGTCAATGATGACGTTGGCATACATAATCTGCCGCTTCTCCCAGATTCATGCTGTTGGAGCCCTTCATCAGGATGCAGTCGCCGGCCCTAAGCTCCCCGGCGATCCACCGCTCCATTTCTTCTTTCTCCGATTCTTCAAAATGACGGACCGAAAGCTTCGGGTTCGCCTTAAGCGCCCCCGCTTCGATCTCCCTCGCCAGTTCTCCGTAAGTCACTAAAAACCCGATAGGCCGCGACCCCAGATACGCTCCCACCTCCCGGTGGAAACGGACACTCTCCGGCCCCAGTTCTTTCATATCCGCCAGCAGGGCGATTCGGCGGCCGCAGTCCTCCACCGCCGTCAGATTATCAATAGCTCCCTTCATGGAGACCGGATTGGCGTTATACGTATCGTCGATCAGCGTGATGCCGTCAAAATGATGCACCTGCTGACGGCCTTTCATCCCGGCGAACTGCCCCAGGGACTCAGCTGCCGCCTTCAGGTCGACGCCGTAAAGATCCGCCACAGCCAGCGCCACCATCGCATTTTGGACCTGATGGGAACCCATGACCTTCAGCCGAACTTCCACCTTCTTCGAGCCGTCCCTGCCGCAGACCGCCGTAAATGTCGGATAGCCGTTCACCATCCGTACATCTGCGGCCCGGTAGTCGCAGTTTACGCCCATTCCGTAATAGAGCGTCCGGCAGCCCAGTTTGGCCTTGGCTTCTTTAAGGAACGGATCGTCGCCGTTTAACAGCAGGATCCCGCCGTCTTTTAAGCCATTCTGGATCGTCATTTTCTCCCTGAAAATATTCTCCTGGGAGCCGAGCTGTTCGATATGGGCCACGCCGATATTGGTAATGGCCGCCACATCCACCTGGGCCATCTCCGCGATAACGGTAAGCTCGCCCGGCTCGCTCATGCCGAGCTCAATAACGCCGATCTGGTCCTTTTTATCGATATCCGTGATCGTAACCGGTACGCCCACCTGACTGTTGCGGCTTCCGTAGGTCTTGTAGACCCGAAGCCCCGCCGACAGTGCGGCCGCCACCATCTCTTTCGTCGTCGTCTTGCCGACGCTTCCGGTTATGCCGATAAGCGGTAACGTCAGCGTCTTCCGGTACGCCCATCCGATGGCCTGGAGCGCCAGCTTTGTGTCGCCCACGGCGATCCACGCCTTGCCGAAACCGATAACGCCATCGTCGCCGGCCGGAACCGGCTGCTTCGCACCGGCGCCTGCTTCTCCGCCATGCTCCTGCACCGCACAGGCTTCCGCCACGCCTCCCTCGCCGGCCTCCGCCTCCGCCCCGCAGGTTTCCTGCGCAGGCGCTTCATGCTCACTGGTCAGCGTAACCACAGCTCCGTTCTCCAGTGCCTGCCGGATGAACCGGTGGGCGTCTACCTTCTCGCCGATCAGCGGCACAAAAAGGTCGTTGCCTTCCATTTTCCGGGAATCCAGGCTGATATGCTCCACCGGTGCATTGCCGTCGCCGCACAGCAGGACGCCGCCGCAGGCCCTTACCAGATCATTTACCGTCCAATTCTGCATTTTATTTACCGCCTTCCAGTTTCGCTACGACTTCCTCGATGACCTGCCTGTCAAGGAACGGATAACGTACGCCGTTGATCTCCTGATAATCCTCGTGGCCTTTGCCGATCACGGCGATCATATCGCCGGGCTGAGCATGCACGATACTGTACTCGATGGCTGCACGCCGGTCCGGAATCTCGATAAACGCGCCGCCGGTCTTCTCAATACTTCCGCGGATATCTGCCAGAATATCTTCCACCCTTTCAAAACGGGAATTATCCGCCGTCAGGATGCACAGGTCCGCCAGCCGTCCCCCGAGCTCGCCCATGGAATAACGCCGGTCTTTCGACCGGTTGCCGCCGCATCCAAAGACGCAGACAAGCCTCTTCGGATGGTAATCCCGAAGCGTCAGCAAAAGACTTTCCATACTGACCGCATTATGGGCGTAATCCACAATGACCGTGCAACGCTCCGACGTATGAACGATCTCCATGCGTCCGTTGACATAGAGATGCTCCAGTGCGTGGCAGATCTTTTCCTTCGGAAGATCCAGAAAACTGCAGACAGACACCGCCGCCAGCGCGTTATAGACGTTAAACCGGCCGGGAATATTGACCCGCACCTCCAGATTGTATTTCCCGCTCACCTTAAAGTCCAGACCGACGAAATCCGGCTCCGACACATACCGGATATCATCTGCCATGAAATCCGCCTTGTTGTCAAGCGCATAGGTGTAACAGGCGTATTTTCCGTCTGCCGCGATCTCAAACGCGGCGTCAGCGGCAGCGCCCCCGGGCAGCAGTTTCGCCGCCTCGCCGTAAGCCGCCATAGTTTCCTCCACCTGTCTCACGATTCCTGCGTAATGCTCATCGTCCCGGTTAATAAGGCCGACCCGGCAGAGATTCAGAAGCTTGGACTTATAATACAGATACTCATCAAAACTGGCGTGCTCATTGGGTCCGATATGGTCATTGGAAATATTCGTAAACAGACCGTAGTCAAATTCAATGCCGTCCACCCGGTGCATCTTAAGCCCCTGGGAGGATACCTCCATGATCATATATTCACAGCCCTCTTCCGCCATCTGCGCAAAATAACGGTGCAGTTCATAGGATTCCGGCGTCGTATTAGCCGTGGGATAGGTATGCTCCCCAATAACGGCTCCCGCGGTCCCGATGAGACCCACTTTCTTGCCCGCCGCTTCCAGAATCGCCTTGATCATGTAGGTCGTAGTCGTCTTTCCCTTAGTGCCGGTGACGCCGATGCAGGTCATCTTTCGTGCCGGGTAGCCGAAACGGGCCGCCGACAAATAGGCGAGAGCCTGGCGGGCGTTCTCCACGCGGATGACCGTGACCGGCTCTGTAACCGAGGCTGGCTGCGTCCGGACCGTCCGCGCCTGATCCTGATCTGCTCCCGCCGCTTCCGCATGCAATGTCCCGGATCGTACCTGAGCAGATCCCGGCTCTGCCTGCGCAGCGCGCAGAAGCGTCATCGTCGCCTCATCCGGTTCCTTCTCCACCACAAATACGCGCGTCCCCTTCTCAAGCACCTGCGGAATAAAATCATGGGAGTCGATCTTCGTTCCCAGCATGCAGACGAACACCGCCCCCGGCTCCGCCTTTCGGGAATCGTAAATGACTTCCGACACCTCCGCGTTATCGTCCCCCATCAGCACCTGGTAGTTTAATCCGGCCAAACCTTCCGCTATTTTCATGTCAACCTCCGCCAGTTCTCTCGTTTTGCAAGCCTATAACATCATAATATTCCCCAGAAGGGCCGTCTGCGCCTGATCCTTCCTGCATATCCGAACGCACCGTATATCGTCATTCCTGCGCTCTGACACAATGCAGGGCCGCTGCAGGGCCGGATCTTTTTACCGTAATCTGCGGCATGTCCGGATCCGTCCCGCGGCAGCCCCGCCTCAGCTTAGAATAATCCTACGATCTTTCCTTCTTCGTTCACATCGATATTGTCCGCCGCCGGCTTCTTCGGCAGTCCCGGCATGGTCATAATCGCGCCGGTGATCGCCACCACAAAGCCCGCGCCCGCCGACACATAGACGTCGCGGACATTGATACGGAAACCGGTGGGCCGTCCCAGCTTGTTCTGGTCGTCCGACAGGGAATACTGGGTCTTGGCCATGCAGACCGGCATGCGTCCGAAGCCCATCGCCTCGATCTGCTTAAGTGCCTTCGCCGCCGCGGGCGCGTAATCCACGCCGTCGGCTCCGTAGATCTCCTTCGCCACGGTCTCGATCTTTTCCGCCAGGCTCAGCTCGTCGCTGTACAGCGGATGATAATGGCTCTCCTTCGTTTCCAGAGTTTCGATCACTTTGGAAGCCAGGGCCTCGCCGCCCGCGCCGCCTTTGGCCCAGACCTCGGACAGGGCGAATTCGCAGCCCCGTTTCTCGCAGAAATCACGGATGAACGCATACTCCGCCTCGGTATCGGTCAGGAAGGAATTGAGCGTCACAACTACCGGCACGCCGTACTTCTGGATGTTCTCGATGTGCTTCTCCAGATTCACGACGCCCTTCTTAAGCGCCTCCAGATTCTCTGTGCCAAGCTCCGTCTTCGGTACGCCGCCGTTGTATTTCAGCGCACGGACCGTCGCCACCAGCACCACAGCATCCGGTTTCAGTCCCGCCATGCGGCACTTGATATCCAGGAACTTCTCCGCGCCCAGATCCGCGCCGAAACCGGCCTCCGTCACGACGATATCCGCCAGCTTGAGCGCCGTCTTCGTTGCCCGGACGCTGTTACAGCCGTGGGCGATATTTGCGAACGGTCCGCCGTGAACCATGGCGCCGTTGTGTTCCAGAGTCTGAATCAGATTGGGCTTGATCGCATCCTTCAGAAGCGCCGCCATCGCGCCCACCGCGTTCAGATCCTTCGCAGTCACCGGCTCACCGGCGTAATTGTAAGCCACGATGATCCGGCCGAGCCTGTCCTTCAGATCCTCCATATTATCTGCCAGACACAGGATCGCCATGATCTCCGACGCCACGGTGATGATGAAATGATCCTCCCGCACGAAGCCGTCCGCCTTGGCGCCGAGGCCGATCACGATATTGCGCAGCGCCCGGTCGTTCATGTCCAGGCATCGTTTCCAGAGCACCTGCCGGGTGTCGATTCCAAGGGCGTTGCCCTGATGGATATGGTTGTCCAGAAGCGCCGCCAACAGGTTATTGGCAGATGTGATCGCATGAAAATCTCCCGTAAAATGGAGGTTCAGGTCCTCCATCGGCACCACCTGAGCATATCCGCCGCCGGCCGCGCCGCCTTTGATGCCGAAGCACGGTCCCAGGGACGGCTCGCGCAGGGCCAGCATCGTCTTCTTTCCCAGACGGTTCAGCGCGTCGGCCAGACCGATGCTCGTGGTCGTCTTGCCCTCTCCTGCGGGAGTCGGATTGATTGCCGTCACCAGAACCAGCTTCCCGTCGGGACGGTCCTTGACCTGTTCCCAGAGTTCATCGGTCAGCTTCGCCTTGTACTTTCCGTAGAGTTCCAGATCATCCTCGGCGATCCCGTAGTTTGCCGCCACCTCGCGGATGGGCAGCATTGTCGCCTCCTGCGCAATCTGAATGTCTGTTTTCATGTGTCAATGTCCTCCTTGCTATATGTGAAAACATGTGTTGGGTAACCTTTCGGCCTCAGCAGCCGTCTTCTTTCGCGGAACGCTTTTCTCATCCGTTCAGCATGGCCTCAAACTCCTCTGCCGTCATCAGGATCTTTCTGGGCTTGGTTCCCTCCTCCTCGCCTACGACGCCGGCCTCCGCCAGCTGATCCATGATCCGGGCCGCCCGGTTGAATCCGATCTTGTACATCCGCTGCAGCATACCGATCGAAGCCTTGTCCTTCTCGATGATAAACCTTCCTGCCTGAGCAAAATACTCATCCCGGTCACTGTGCTCCTCTCCTCCGGTATCCGCCGACGGCATGGAGATCTGGCTTTCAATATCAATATCATAACCGGCATCCATACCCTGATTTTTCAGGAAATCGACCACTTTCGCCACTTCACCGTCCGTAACCAGAGCGCCCTGGACACGCTGGGGTTTGGGCATACCCGCCGGATAGAACAGCATATCGCCCTTGCCAAGCAGTTTCTCTGCACCGACCATATCGAGAATCGTTCTGGAATCGACGCCGGAGGATACCGCAAAGGCGATCCTTGACGGCACATTGGCCTTGATCAGACCGGTAATAACATTCACCGACGGTCTCTGCGTCGCGATCACCAGATGGATCCCGGCCGCGCGGGCCAACTGGGCCAGACGGCAAATGGAATCCTCCACTTCACCCGGAGCCACCATCATCAGATCCGCAAGCTCGTCGATGATAATGACGATCTGAGGCATCTTTACCGGCTTATTCTCATCTTCCACGTCACCGATGGCCTCAACCTTCGCGTTATAGCCCTTGAGGTCACGAACACCGGCGGCGGCGAATTTCTTATAACGGTCATCCATCTCGGCCACAGCCCAGTTCAGCGCCCCGGAAGCCTTCTTCGGATCCGTCACCACAGGGATCAGCAAATGCGGAATCCCATTGTAGGAACTCAGTTCGACCACCTTCGGATCCACCATAATCAGCTTCACATCCTCCGGGGCTGCTTTGTAAATGATACTGATAATCAATGTATTGATACAGACCGACTTGCCGGAACCGGTGGCTCCCGCGATCAGCATATGGGGCATCTTCGCAATGTCGGTAACAACCACCTGACCTCCGATGTCCTTGCCCACCGCAAAAGTCAGTCTCGACTGGCTGTTCCTGAATTCCTCTGATTCCAGAAGCTCCCGCAGACAGACCGCGTTCTTCTCCTTGTTCGGCACCTCGATACCCACGGCAGATTTGCCGGGGATCGGCGCCTCGATACGGATATCTGCGGCAGCCAGACTCAGTTTGATATCGTCGGCCAGACCCACGATCCGGCTGACCTTCACACCCTGTTCCGGATGCAGCTCATAACGGGTCACCGATGGTCCGCAGCTGACATTGGTCACTGTAACGCCCACGCCGAAATCCCGCAGCGTCTGCTGTAATTTGATCGCCGTCTCACGGTATTCCTTATCCGTCCCGGCTGCGGACCCGCTGTTCCCGCGGTTCAGCAGATTTATGGGCGGGAAAATATATTTCTTCTTCACCACGGGCTTGGGGTTCGGCGCTGTCTGCTGCCGTCCTGTTCTGCCGGCAGCATTCCCATCCGACCCTGCCGTCCGGGTGCCTGTCTGCGCGGCCTGTTCGTCGATACCTCCGAATTTTTCATCCCGCGCTTCCTGTCGGCGGCTTTCCAGCTTCTTCTGCAGTGCCTCCGTATCGCTCTCGATAACCTTACCGGAAGCGGTTACCACACGCTTCGTACCCTCTTCTACCGTGATAATACCGCCAATCACATCCGTCTTGTCCGGTGCCGGCGGTTCCTCCTCGTCTGCATCAGCCGTAATTTCCTGCCAGACTTCCCCGCCATCCGACGGACCGTTCAAAGCAGGATCCGGCAGCTCCGACGTTCCTTCAAAGTCCGACTCTGTCACCCCGCCGTCAGGGTCGAACGGCACCGAATCATCCTCCGGGTCAATATAAACCGGCGGCCTGATAATACTGCCGGTAAAGACATCCGCCGGACTGGCAGTCCGATCCCTGTATTCCTTCGGCAGGAGCTCCTCCATGAATTCCTGATTGCCGACTTCAGGATCAAACTCTCTCTCTTCAACACTGATCAGTCTGGGGCCGCGCCCGCTGGCAACGCTCTGTGCGTCCGTATCAAAAGATTCCTCTTCCGGGACGTAGTCTTCCTGCTCCCAGTCATCCGCCTCTTCCCCGGAAATATCTTCCAGCTTGGTGGAACTGAGATTTACGCCCCGCACCTTCTGTTCCTCACGCAGACGTCTCTTCTTCTCTTCGCGCACGACGCGCCGGCGATCCGCATCCTCTTTCGCATACTGATACGCCCTGCCGCCGCCGCGTTTTACTGCTGAAACAACCGACCGTTCCGTAATGCAGACAATACAGATCACCAGAATTGCCAGCAGAATCAGATATGCACCGATCGTCCCCAAAAGAGAAGCGGTTCCCATAACCAGTACCCCGCCCAAAAGCCCGCCGCCAAGACCGTTCTCAGCACAACGGACATAAATCTCCGTCAGTTTCTGCCCCGGCACATAGCCGGCACCGAATATAAGCTCCGCCAGACCGCTCACAATCCATACGCCAACGATCACAGCGGCCAGCTTGACGCTGGCCAGACGATTCCCACGGTTGGCCATGGCAAAGCATGTCCCCGCAAAGAGCAGAAGCGGAGCAATAAATCCGACCATGCCAAACAGCCCAAGCTGCACGGAACGGAGCACCCCGCCCAACGTGCCGCAGAGCCGGAAATTACTTAAAAATAAAAGAACTGCCACAGCAAAAGACGCCAGTATAAATATTTCCGCCGGAAGGAAACTTTCCTCCGGCTCAGGCGTCCTGCGGGTATTGGACCGCGGTTTGGATGAAGCGGACTTCTTTCCGCCGGCTGTGGATTTTCTGTGGTTTGTAGTATTCGCCACGCTGTATCTGCCTCCTTATCTCTCCCCACCGAAGTATAGTATACAAAATATAGAAGGAAATTGCAAGGCAAACACGATATTTTCCATTCCCGGGCAAGACCGGCCTGCCGCCGTATATTCCGTCATCCGTCCACCAGCCATACGCCTTCCAGCGCCAGCAGTTTGCGCTTTATATCAAGCCCTGCCGCGTATCCGGTCAGGCTGCCGTCGGTTCCGACGACCCGATGACATGGAATAACGATGGAGATCGGATTATGGCCCACCGCGCCGCCGACAGCCTGCGCGGACATGGTCCTGCGACATACCGCACCGGCGCCGGTATGCATATCGATACCCTGAAGTTCCGCGGCGGCCCGCCGCGCCAGTTCCTTATAGGTGGTAAGCTCCCCGTAAGGGATCTCCGTGAGATAGCGCCAGATCATTTTCCGAAAACCGCTCCCCTCCGGGCGCAGCGGCAGCTCCCCCGGCCGCGGCTTCTCCCCCGCGAAGTACCGGTCCAGCCAGTCCTTCGCCTGCGCAAACACCGGCAGATCCTCCCTGCGCGGCGGCAGTTCCTTTAAGCCTCCCAGATAATATTTCTGTCCTTCGACCCACAGCCCCGTAAGCGCCTCTCCGTCGGAAGCCAGCGTCAGGCGGCCGACCGGGGAGTCATAAAAGGATGTGTACATTTTCTACCTCCAAAACATGTTCGCCAGCCCCACGACAAGCGGCAGACTCGCGATACTCAGCACCGTACTCAGGCAGATATCCCGCACGGCTCCCCTGTAATCCTTCTGAAACATCTGGGCAAAGATCGCCACGTTGGCGCCCACCGGCGCGGAAGCCACGATCAGCACGGCCAGACGGATCATCATATATTCAGCCGGGATCAGCGAAAGCAGCGCGATCGTCAGAAGCGGGATCACGAGAAGCCTTATCAGACAGCACAGGTAGGTAAGTCCGCTGGTGAACAGATCCCGAAGCGACATCTGGGCCAGGTGAGAACCGATCACCAGCATGGCGACGGGCCCGTTCATGGAAGCCAGCGTGCCCATGACTCCCCTCAGGGTCTGCGGCACCGGAACCGGCAGGAAAAACAGCAGGAGTCCGACAGCCAGACTCAGCACCACCGGGTTCGTCGCAATCCGCTTTAAGCTGACCGTGGCCGGATCCTTCGTGATCGAGTAGACGCCGAACGTCCACTGCAGGGTATTCAGAAGCGCCACATAGGACACCACATAGAAAACCGCTCCTTCGCCCAGAGTCATCTGCACAAGCGGGATCCCGATAAAGCCCGCGTTGGAAAATGATGCGCCGAACTGGCAGATGGCGGATCTTTTCTTAAACACCAGCGTGCTTACCGTCATGGAAAGCAGAAGCGATCCCGCTGCCGCCGCGAAAGACAAAAGGATCTCCATAAGCATCTGCAGCGTGAAATCCCTGGCATAGGAATTCACTATGACCACCGGCGTGATCACATACAGCAGAAGCTTCCCCAGCTCCCCGCTGCCCTGGGTCGTCAGAAGATGGTTCTTAAACATCAGGTAGCCGATCAGAAGATAGATGAGCATCACCAGATTCTGACGGAAAAGCAATAAAACGACATCCATGGAATAACTACTCCTCCCTATACTCTCCTGTTGTTAGTTTGCTGCGAAGGTTTTCACGACCCGAAAGACCTGTTCTACGGTAGCAGCCATATTTGCTCTGGCGTTTTCCGGCTCCATGGCCTCCTCCAGAGATACGGCTCCCTGAAGGATGGGGAAGTAGGCGTCGATTCCTTCCGCGTTGCAGGCAACGGCGTCTCTGGTCACGCAGCCGGCGAACCCCAGAACCGGCTTGCCGAATTTCTTGGCGGTCTTCGCCACGCCGATGGGGGCTTTGCCCATGACGGTCTGACCGTCCAGACGGCCTTCTCCCGTTACAACGATATCCGCATCCTTCACATAATCTTCCAGCCGGGTCTCATCCAGAACAATCCTGATACCAGATTCCAGCGTTGCGTTGGTGAAGGTAAGGAATGCGAAGCCAAGGCCGCCGGCAGCTCCGGTTCCGGGATATGCAGCGTCAGTGCCAGGATACTTTTCTTTGGCAATCGCCGCGTAACGGGCCAGCCATCCGTCCATTTCCCGGATGATTTCCGGCGTAGCGCCCTTCTGGGGACCGTAGATCACGCTGCAGCCCTGCTCGCCGCAGAGAGGATTGGTCACATCGCAGGCGATCCTGAAGGTACACTGGGACAGTTCCGGCATCACATCCTCATCGGTGATCCGCGCGATATCCGCCAGACCTTTTCCGTAAGGAGACACGGACCTGCCCTCCGCGTCCAGAAATTCGTATCCCAGGGCCTTAAGCATACCAATGCCGCCGTCATTGGTAGCGCTTCCTCCGATACCCACAATAAACCGGCGGCATCCCTTGCGGATAGCGTCTCTGATGACCTCGCCGACGCCGTAGGTGGTGGTGTTCAGCGGATTCCGCAGTTCGTCGGGAACCTGGGTAATGCCTGCGGCCCCGGCCATTTCGATAATGGCGGTCTTACTGCCGGAAATGATGCCATACGGACAGTCTACCGGTTTGCCGAGAGGGCCTGTCACCTGAACGTGCCGGATTTCACCGCCCATACCGCAGGTAAGAGCCTCCACGGTGCCTTCGCCGCCGTCAGCCAGAGGCCGGACACAGACCTCCGCATCCGGATAGACCCGCCTCACGCCTGAGGCGATGGCCTGTCCGGCTTCCAGAGAGGAGAGACTGCCTTTCAGAGAGTCGATTGCTACGGTCACTTTCATAACAAACCCCCTTTTGTTCGCCGATATTAATTTAGCATGATTTACGCCAGAAACGCAAGGATTTCCTTCCAGTACCCCTCAAGCACTTCCGTGGAAGAATTAAAGATCTCATGTTTCGTTCCCGCCACCTTTACGAAACGGGCGGCAGTCAGTCTTTCCCGGTTGATCCGGTTCACAAAGATCTCCTGCTCCGATCCCACGACAAAGGTATCGTTCTCCGACTGGAACAGAAGAATCGGCGTCCTGATCTTTTTCACCGCTTCCTCACGCAGATATTTGTTCAGCTGGGCAGCGCCGTAGACCCAGCCGCAGCTGGGCGACGTCATCTGGTAGATCTTAATGGTATCGCGCTTCCGCTGATAATAGTCATATCTCTCCCGGTTCATCGACGGGCTTCCCTCAAAGGTCTCCTTGCCGTCAAACGGATGCCCGCCCGGCACGTAAGACGCCCGCCGTCCCAGATGACAGAGGATCCAGGCCAGACTTTTCGCCGCCGGCCACGGGAGGCCCGCAGTGATCGGCCGGATCATAGGCGAAGAAAGGATCGCCTTTGTAAAAAGCTCCGGCTCAGCCGCCAGCGCCGCCGCCCCAACGCCGCCGCCCATGGAATGGGCGTACAGATACAGCTTCATATCCGGATGCTCTTTCTGCGCCAGATGCGCCACCGCCAGCAGATCCTTGATATAGCGGCTGTAGCTGTCCACATGGACAAGACTGTAATCGTCCACGAGACGGTAGCTGTGGCCGTGGCCGCAGTGATCGTGCATATATACATGGTAATTATTTTTCAGGAAATAATAAATCGTTTCCTTGTACTTCTCCTCCGACTCCGTAAAGCCGTGGGAAATAACCATAACCCCAACCGGCTCGTCCGCCGTGTAACACGCGCAGTAAAGCTTCCTGCCTTCGTCCCGCGTCAGATAGACCACTTTCTTTCTGGCCTCCAGATACGGCACGACCGTCTCGTCCATGGTTTGTTTGTAGTTTTCTTCTTTCAGGATCTGGTCGTACATGTCGTTGAAATCCCCCTTACAAGATTGTGTCCATAAACAAAACCGGCCGGAATCGTATCTCAGGTTCCGACCGGATCTACTGTATCCATAAGAGCAGTATACCACATGAAAGCAGATTTTTTAAGCAAATTCTTTCTATTTTCCAAGAAATCCCCAGATCAGGTATATTAACGTCACGCAGAGTCCCACGCAGACCAGCATCAGACCATAGGAGAAGCTCTCCTGAATCAGATGCATATTCCCTTTGAACTGCTCCTCACGGCGCACCAGACGGGCCGTCGCCGGTTCATGAAAGGGCAGCTTCTCCCGTCGCTTCCAGGGAAGCCGGCTTCTGAACGCCGCCGCGGCGTCGATAACGCCTCCGATCACATGGGCCGCCAGATCCGAATCATGAGGCTCCTTTACCGCCGGCACCTGCTTATGGGTCGTGAGACGTGCCATACGGATCAGCCAGTCCGCGCCGCTGTCCATTACCCTTCCGACGAACGTGGATACCGTCAGGAACGCCGCCGTCGCGGCCGGAACCAGATAGCGGTCGAGGAAACCGAACACCGCCCCGAAGACAGCCGGCAGGGCCACCTGCAGAATGGGCCGGTAGACCAGATTCTCCAGATCAAGCCAGGATGGCCAGCGATCCACATAGCGGCGGCCTCCCGCGCCATCCGGTTCCATCAGAAGGCCTCGGATCACCGCGAAATAAAGGAGTACGCCGATACAGATACTGATTGCGCCGCCCTTCAGGTTCGCAGGGGACAGATACGCTACCGTATGCGCATGGCCCTGCACATGGAAGAACTCCTGCCCCAGATCCGCGATCCGATCCATGCTCAGATGGGCCGTCAGCCCGAGCGCCGGAAGGATGGCCGCCGTAATGACAAGCGCGGCTGTCGTCTCCGGACGCATGTATCCATGGGACGCATTGTGCGCCGCCGATGAAGCATGCAGTTTTTCCGTCGGTTTCTGGTTTTCCATCGCCGCACTGGTCTTCGTCTCGCCCTTATGATTCTTCGTTCCCAAAGCTCTGCGAGCCGCCTTCGCATTGCTTCTGCTTCCGCTGCTGAAATGCTTCCGCGCGAATTCGCTGCACATTCCATCGTACCGCTCCTGCAGCTTTGGATCCGCATTCTTCTCCACGAACACCGCCACAAACAGCTTCAGCATATACGCTACTGTCATACCGCCGGTGATGAGAAATACCCACTCCGCCAGATGCCAGACCCAGGGTCCGCCCACGGCTTCCATATATTCCACGATGCTCTCATGGATCAGCGTCTTGCTCACATACCCGTTCCACAGCGGGATTCCGCCGATGCCCAGCGCCCCCATCGCAAACGCGAACATGAGCGCCGGCTTCTTCCGGCCAAATCCCCGGATTTCATTCAGATCCAGCTTGTGCAGGTTCATATATACCGCGCCCGCGCACAAAAACAGTACCAGCTTGAACAGCGAGTGATTGACCATATGAAGGAAGGCCCCCCGCACCGCCAGCGTATTGCCCTCTCCGATGCTGCGGAGCAGGCAGGCCATGCCGATACCGGTCAGGATAAAGCCAATCTGGGAAATGGACGAGCACGCCAGGGTCCGCTTCAGGTTGATGGAAAATACCGCCAGAAGCGCCCCCACAAACATGGTGATCAGTCCCAGCACCGCGATCAGAAGCCCCCAGCTGTGATCTGCCCCGAAAAGCCCGCAGGACACCACGATGATGCCGAACACGCCGGTCTTCGTAAGTATCCCGGAAAGCAGCGCGCTGGCCGGCGCCGGCGCCTCCGGATGGGCCTTGGGCAGCCAGATATGCAGCGGAAAACAGCCCGCTTTCGCGCCGAAACCGAAAAGCAGAAGCGCGCCTGCCGTATAAAGCTGGGCCTTCGCCGTCGGGAAGAAGCTTCCGGGCATCCCGGGTGTGCTGCCGCTCCACGCAAGCCCCGGCAGCTTTCCCGCAACCCAAATGGAAGTCGGGCCGTCTGCGCCGCCAATTACAGAATAGGCCGTAACTGCCCCCTGAGACTGAGGAACCAGAGCCGCAGTCTGCCCGACTGCAGAAACCGCCGTTCCTTTCGCTGCAGCCACAGATAAGGCCTCACTCGCCTGCAGCGGCCAGTTCCCGCTCATCACCGCATCTGCCACCACACTGAGCTCATCGATCTCCAGCGTCCCGAACAGATCGTACAGCAGAAACAGCCCCATCAGCATCACCATGCCGCCGATGACCGCCACCGCCAGATACGTCTCCGCCGCCTTAAGGCTTGCGCTTCTCTCGTCAAACGCGACCCACACATAGGACGTAAAAGACATAATTTCAAAGAAAATAAACGTCGTAAACAGGTTCGCCGACAAAAACACGCCCACCGTCGCCGCGAACGTGGCCCAGAAGAAGATGTAATACCTCTTCCGGTTGGCGTAATGTGCCATATATTCACGTGAGAAGATTCCGCTGACCGTCCACATGAGCACGGCCACGATACAGTATACCAGACGGAACCCGTCCATTTTCAAATGCATTCCCATGCCGCAGAAGCCGGGAATCACAACATCCATCCACACCTGATTCATCCCGCTTCACCTCCGATCAGTGCCAGGAACCGCAGCACCGGCCCCGCGTGGAGCCCCACCGCCACGATCACGACGGCGAAGATCACGAGAGGCAGAAGCATCCGCCAGCTTGGATCCTGATTGCCGGTTTCAGCCGCGGCGTCCGCCGTGCCGCCGGCCGGCACATTTTCATACGAAGAAAATGCCAGCGGCGCTTTGCTCGTATTTTCCGCCTGCTTCACCATCTTCGGAAAATACGCCCGCACCACCGTCGACAGCATATAGATCCCGGTCATCAGTGCTGAATACAGGATCACGGCCACGCCGATATACGGCAGTACCCGTCCGACTGTGCCTCCCGCGCCGCCGCTCATCCCGCCGCCCAGGCTCAGCGCCGCCTCGCAGAGACTCCATTTGCTGACAAAGCCCGCAAACATCGGAATCCCCATCAGCGACAGGGCCGATACCGTAAAGCAGGCAAACGTCACCGGCATCCGGTAACCCATGCCGTCCAGTTCATAAATATAGGTCTTGCCGGTGCGGTGCATCACGGCACCTGCGCAGAAGAAGGCGCTGATCTTCATAAATGCGTGCGCCAGCAGATGAATAAGCGCCGCCACCAGTCCCAGCGGACTCATCATCGACGCGCCGAACAGGATATAGGACAGATTGCTGATCGTGGAATACGCAAGCCTCCGTTTCCAGTGGACTTCCTTCACCGCCATGGTTGACGCGAAGACAATGGTCACCAGAGCCGCAGCCATTACCACCCACTGGGCCCAGGTTCCGTAAAGAATATCCGTCCCGTAGCTGAAATACGTGAACCGCAGCACGGCAAACGCGCCGGCCTTCACCACCGCCACCGCATGCAGCAGGGCTGTCACCGGGGTCGGGGCCACCGCCGCCTTCGGGAGCCAGTCATGCAGCGGAAATACCGCCGCCTTGACGCCGAAACCGAAGAAAGCCAGTACATAGACGAATAATAACAGATTCTTCCTGTCCGAAGCCGCTGCCGGATCCAGCATACCGCCGGCCACGAACTCCGTGGTTCCGATCGCCGAGAAGGAAAGAACCGTCACCAGACCGATGAACGCGAAGGCTGCGCCGCCGATGGAATAATACAGGTACTGCCTCGTGGCCCTCGCCGCCTCGGTCGTCATCGGATGCATGACCAGCGGAAATGTAGCGAACGTAAGCATTTCATAGAACAAATACATGGTCACCAGGTTCCCTGCCAGCGCCACGCCCAGCGTCACGCCGTAGGAAATCGTATAAAATGCGAAAAATACCGGTCTTCTCTCTTCGTGCTCCATATATTCAAAGGCATACAGCGTCGCAAGCGGCCAGAGAAAGGCCACCAGCCCCGCGAATACGCTCCCCATCCGGTCCAGACGGAACATAACCGTCAGCTGGCCGTAGAGCCGAAACAGCACGAGACTGCCGCTTCTGCCGCCATTTCCAACGATCAGCCACGCCACCAGCAGGCTGTTTACAAGCACAAGCGCTTCCACCAGCCACTGCATGATCCTCTCCCGCTTCTGGCTGCGGATCCATCCATTCATCGCAAGCAGCACCACGCCGCCGACAACCGGCAGAAATACAGGCGCCGCCAACAACCGATCATACATGTAATCGTTCCTCCGTTCTCACGGTATCTGTCATGACACATTCTTATCTAAAACCCGTTCTTTTCTGAAAGGCGTTCTTCTCTGCCGACCTTTTCGGGAACACGGCCCTCTCGGGATCCCGGCTTTCCCCGAAACACGACCTCTCGGAATTCCAGCCTACTCCAAAACACAGCCTTCTCTGAAACACCGCTACGGCATCACCGCCGCCGCGATCGTTTCCACAAATGTCACCAGCGGTCCCGGAAAGCAGCCCAGCAGAAGCGCGGCTGCCGCCAGAATCACGATGGGAACCAGCATGAAAAGCGACGGTTCCTTCTTCGAAAGTCCTCTCTCCGCGATCTCTTTTCCATCAAAATCCTGTCCCGGGAAATATCCCTGGATCATGATCGGAAGCAGATATCCCGCGGTCAGAAGCGCGCTGATCAGTAGCACCACCGGCCCGGCAAATCCAAGCGCTCCGGTGCCGGAAGCAAGCGAACCCGTGGCCAGGTACCATTTGCTGACAAAACCGCTGAAAGGCGGAATGCCGATCAGCGCCAGGGACGCCATCGTATAGCAGGCAAGAGCCAGCGGCATCACACGCCCCAGTCCGCGAAGCTGATCCACCTTCTTCCAGCCGGTCACCACGATCACCGCTCCCGCGAACAGGAACAGGCAGGTTTTAATCACCGAATGGAACACCACATGGGTCAGCGCCCCCGTAAATCCGACCGGATTCATCAGACTTAAGCCGAACAGAACATATGACACCTGGCTGACCGTCGAGTAGGCCAGACGTTTCTTGAACACTTTCTCGCAATACGCCAGCATGGAACCCATAAATACAGTCAGAAGCGCCAGAACCATCCACGCCGCCTGCACCCAGGTACCGCGAAGCACATCCGGACCTACCAGAAAATAAACAATACGCACCAGCGCCAGGACGCCGGCCTTGGTGATCACGCCGGACAGCACCGCGCTGGCCGGGGCCGGAGCCACCGGATGAGCGATCGGCAGCCACCCATGAAGCGGGAACATACCGGCCTTGGTGCCGAAACCGACGATCATGCAGAAGACCGCCGTCAGAAGAAGCGGCGCTCCCGCTGCCATTTCCGCCGTAAAACGGCCGCCCGCCGTGAAGCTCAAATCGCCGCACACATTGGCAAGATAGAAAATCCCGAACAGCGCCAGAAATGCGCCGCCCACCGAGTAAAACAGGTATTTCAGACCTGCCTGAACCGCTTCCTTCGTCAGCTCGTGAAGAACCAGCGGCAGGGACGTCAGCGTCATCATTTCATAGAACACATAAAATGTCACCAGATCCGCCGCGCAGTCAAGGCCGACCAGCACGCCGACGACAATCAGGTAGAAGCCGTAAAACCGCTCCGCCCACTCCTCATGTTTCATATAAGCGACCGAATGGATTCCGGTCAGAAGCCACATGATCGATGTCAGAACCGCGAACAGACTTCCCAGGCCGTCCACACGAAGGCCCAGCGTCAGCGTATCGGTCAGGGAAAAGAGCCGCACGCTCCCGCCGCCTGCAGCGGCCAGAATCACAAAAACCGTTTCCAGCGCCAGCGCAGCCATGTAAATGAGATCCAGCGTCGTGATCTGACCATGGGAGGCTGTGCTGCCTGCGTTAGTCACGGCGTCTGTTCCGGACACAGCACTACCGGACGCACGATCCCCAGCCGTTTCTCCGGGCGCAGGACTTCCCTGCAACGCCTTCTTCTTAGAATTACACATTCCTGTATATACCAGAATCGCGACTCCCGCCGCGATCGGCCAGAGAACCGGAAGCAATACTCTCATTGTCCCTACCTCCTCATTTTATCCAAACATCGCAAGCCCGTCCGTAATTGCGCGGACGATAGGCTGCGAGAATAATCCCAGAATCAGATTCAGAATGATGAAGCACACGATGGCGAGCCGCATGGTCCACGGGTTTGCCGCAAGCGCGGCGGAACCGCTGCCTGCCGCACCGCCTCTGCCGTCCCTCTCCGCCGGCTCCATTTCCGCGAAACTCCCACTCTTCGTCGGCCGGTACAGACCGATCATCAGCCGCAGGAAATAGATTGCGTTCAACACTGTACTGACCGCCAGCGCGATCAGCGTGATCAGCATCTTATGCGGGCTGGCAAATGCCGACGTGGCGAACAGCAGCTTGGAGATAAAGCCCGCCAGCATCGGAAATCCCACCATGGACAGCGCACCAACCAGAAAGCCCGCGCCCGCCAGCCGGTTCCGGTAGGCGCTTCCGCGGAGCGCCAGGAAATCGGTCCGGTCGCCGGATACCTTGTAAAGCCCCACACAGCTGATGAACAGCAGCGCCTTTGTCGCGCCGTGGGAGAAGATATGGAAAATGGCCGCGATCATTCCCGCCTGGGTTCCCAGGCCGATGCCCATATAGATATAGCCGATCTGGGCCACCGACGAATAGGCGATCATTTTCCGGGTGTCCGTCTGCATGATGGCCCGCAGGGAGCCGAA